>JBEBIR010000233.1:0-5983 GCA_040080315.1 Gemmatimonas sp. | reverse complement strand
CGCATGTTCTTTGTGAAAACCACCGAGATCGACTGGATTGAAGCCGATCGGAATTATGTGCGACTGCACGTGGGAAAGGTGGCGCACACGATTCGCGACCGGATCAGCCATCTCGAGGAAACGCTTGATCCACGCCTCTTCGCGCGTATCCATCGCTCGACGATCGTGAACCTGAATCGCGTGCGCGAAATGCAGCAGTGGTTCTCCGGCGACTACGTGGTGATCCTCGAGGACGGCACGCGTTTGCGGCTGAGTCGGCACTATCGCGATCGGGTGGAGAAACAGGTCGGCGTGTGAGTAGTATTCGGGATGTCGGCACAACCCGGTACACCGCTTCCGTCGCTCGCGAGTTGGCAATCGCACGTCGTCCACCTGATCATTCGGTCGTACATGCGTCCGCACGTACTCAAGCCCATTGATCCGCTCTGGGTGCGGCGGCGCATGGGCCGCCAGCACGTGCCGCGACTCTGGATGGTCCGCTCCACCGGCGCGCAGGTCGCGCAGGCGCCGGCCACGGGGACCTGGCCCGGTGGTGAGCGCGTGTCGTGGCCCGATGCAAACGCGTCAGCGCCGGTGCTGCTGTATTTGCATGGTGGCGGGTATCTGGCGGGCTCGCCGGCAACGCATCGGCCGCTCGTCGCCTCACTGGTGCGGCGCCTCCGCGGCACCGCCTTTGTTCCCGCGTATCGATTGGCACCGGAACATCCGTATCCAGCCGCGCTGCACGACGCGCGCGCGGCCTACCTGCATCTCCTTTCGCAGGGTATTGCGCCAACACGTATTGTGATCGCCGGAGACTCGGCAGGCGGCGGGCTCGCCCTGGCGATCACACTGGCGCTGCGCGACGAGCAGATCCCACTGCCCGCCGCCGTGGTCGCCTTCAGTCCTTGGACGGATCTCGCGGCGACGGGCCGGTCGATTGAGGAAAACACCGACCGCTGCGCGATGTTTGCCGGCGTGACCATCAAGAATGCCTCGCAGTTTTATCTGGGTACGTCGGATCCAATGCTGCCGTATATCTCGCCGCTCTACGGCGACTATCACGGCATGCCGCCGCTGCTGGTGCATGCCAGCGAGGACGAGGTACTTCGCGATGACGCCGTGCGCGTGGCCGAGCGCGCACGCTCCGCCGGCGTCGATGTCGAACTGCGACTGTGGCGGCGCGTACCGCACGCTTGGCAGTTCTTTCCCGCGGTGCTTCCCGAAGCGGCCGAGTCATTGAAGGACACCGTGCGATTTATCACCAAACGAACCGAAGGGTGAGGGCGCTCGCACCGCCGACGGGCGGTGTCTGTGGCGCCTCAATTCGAGGGAATGTGGATCACGATTGAATGCCGCGCGCCCTGCACGTGACGAATCGTGACCGTGCGCCCCGCAGGGCGTCCACTGGGCAACAATCGTGCTTATGCCAACCGACTATCGCCCGCCCGATTGGGCTCCACTCCAGCGCGCGCTGGCGGCGGAATTTGGCGCGACTGCCGTGGAAGCGGCCGCGGCGTTCTGGTTCATCGGCTATATCGACGGCCCTGCTGATGTGGGTGAGCTCCGCCTGTACGAGCACAGTGTGACCCGCCGACGCCTCGTGCTTGATCCTGAAGGCGGGGCGTACCGCTATTTCGCGGCATTCACCGGGTACAGTCGGATTTCCATTGAGGAGGCGCTGGTCGACGCCCTGAGTTGACGCTCCGCGGCGGTGATTCGGGGTGAAGGTGGTGCGGCGTGCTGCCGAGACTTTCAGGCGGTTCCTGCGTCCGCGATGGAATGCAGACCCTTCCTCTTCACAGACTGCGTGCCTTCCGAGCTCAAGGGACTTTCGTCGGCCGATCGTGTTCCGCTCCCGGCGGCATCCAGCACCGCGGGCGCAGGGCCCGTCTCGCCGTCGCACGCGCTCACGCGCACCGCGCCGATCGATCCACGCGAGCCCGCGACGACTCCGACGCATCCGCTGGGTCGCAGTGGACTCGACTTGCTCGATGTTCTGGCGACCACCGACGTGGTCACGCACCGCGATCGAACCGGAACGGTTGCGCTGGAGGTGGGACTTGAGCAGGCGCGCGGTTCGCTGCTGCGGAATCTTCCGTCGGACGCATTGACCGCCCTCGACGCCGTGTGGGAGGGCGCGCGCAAGACGGAAGAGGGATGGTATCTGCGCAGTGGATCGTTGACCGTGCTTGGATTGCCCGGTGAGAGTGAGCGCGTGGCGCTGGAAGGTCTCGGGTTGCGACCCACGTCGCTGGCGCTCCGATTCATGCAGTCCCTGTCGCGCATGTCGCTTGGTGATCTGGCAGGCGCGCGTGCTGTGCTGCAACCCGCGCTGCAACGCGCTCCCGGCAATCCGCTGCTGCAGGTGCAACACGCACTCCTGCTTGCGAAGCAGGGTGACGCCCGATCTGCCGAAGGATTGTTGGCGCGCGTGGAGGTGGAGCCGGAGCATCCTGCGATGGTGTGGGGGCGCTCCGCGCTGCGAGGAATCGTCGCGGACGCCACGCGCCAGCGGTCGCGTCCGACGCCGATCGACTGGCCGGCCGCGATGCCGGGTGTCGTCCCAACCGCCGCGCGCGCGACCCCGATGGCCAGCGACGTCATCTTCGCCGACATCACGGGAGACGCCGACGTCGCGCGCACACCTGAACCGGCGCGCGCTCGCGACGGCGAGGCCATTCGGTCGGAGGTGGCGTCGACCGAGGGCGCGACCACCGATGTCGCCGCGGCGGCCCTCGAGCGCTTTGGTGCGCGCGTATCCATGCGCCCCATGGCGGAACTGGCGCGGGAAGCGCGCATGCTGATGCGCGCGTTCAGTGCCGGGGGGACGCTGGCGTCAGCGACCAACGCGGAGCAGGCACACGCCGCGCGCGTTGTTCTGACCACGTTTGTTGGCGTGGCATCCGGCGAAGGTGCGGAAGTACCGGCACCCATTCGCGACCTGGTCGAGCAGTTGGTGCCGCTCTTGCAGCAAGGTCGCTTCGACGAGGCCGAGCGTGTGCTGCGGCGACACAGCACACTGGTTCGAGAACCGATTGCTCGCCTGCTGTCGGCCATTGTGCGTGGCGGGGTCGTCGCGGAAGGTCAACGGACCGCGCTGCTGCGCGACACAGAGTCGACGGTGAGCGCGGTGCGCGACACGCCGTCTCCGTCATTCTCGATACTGACGGAACGGATGTCCGGAACACCGGCCGCGGGAATGCCGATGGTGCGCGGCGACATGGAGCGCGCACCGGTGATTCCGGTGCGTCTGGGTTTGAGCCTGCTGGAAGAGACGTCGGCGTCACGCGCGGCGCTCGAAACCGGAATGCTCGTGTCGACCACGCAGAGCGGTAGCGTGACCGCCATCAGGAACGCTGAAGTTGAGGGCGAAGGGTGGGGGGCTGCCCACGCGGTGCTGCAGCGCTCACGCGAGAGCGAATGGTCCGACGGGGCCGGAGTGCGCGCGGCCGCCTTGGTATGTGTGGCGCTGGCGGCCGCTGCGCTGGTCACGGGGCACGGCGCCATGGCGATCGGCCTCGCGGTTGGAGCGGTGTGGCTGGGGCTTCGGCGAAGCGGGCGTGAAGGTGAACGGTCGCGTTCTCACGATCGCACGCCGACGCAGTAGATTGCGCGCGGTCGGTGGTGTCAACGGACACCGCCGGCGCGATTGTCGCCGAGCCTGATCGGCGACGCGTCCGCCGCCATCTCCCGAGTGCCGCTCATGTCGCCGTCGTCCACCACGCGCTCCTCCGCTCCTGTTACCGCATTTCTTCGCCACCACTACCGCCACTTTAACGCGGCCGCGTTGATCGACGCCGCGGACGGGTATGTCCGCCATCTCGATGGCGGCGGCAAGATGATGGTCACGCTGGCCGGCGCGATGAGCACCGCGGAACTCGGCCTGTCGCTGGCCGAGATGATTCGCCAGGACAAGGTGCATGCGATCACCTGCACGGGCGCCAACCTCGAAGAGGACATCTACAACCTCGTGGCGCATGATCACTACGAGCGGGTGCCGAACTATCGCGACTTGACGCCGCAAGACGAGCAACGGCTGTTGGACAAGCACATGAATCGGGTCACGGACACCTGCATTCCAGAGGGAGAAGCCATCCGCCGCATCGAGAAGGCGATTCTCGATGAGTGGCGCGCCGCGGACCGCGACGGCGTGCGCTACTTCCCGCACGAGTTCATGTATCGCATTCTGCTGAACGGGTCGCTCGAACAGTACTACCAGATTGATCCGAAGAATTCCTGGATGCTGGCGGCTGCGCAAAAAAATCTGCCGATGATCGTGCCCGGTTGGGAGGATTCAACAACTGGAAATATCTTCGCCTCGTATTGCATCGAGGGCGGCGTGAAGAACGTGCACACCGTGCGCAGCGGGATCGAGTACATGATGTATCTCGCGGACTGGTACACGCGCGCGACCAAGGACACGACCATCGGATTCTTTCAGATTGGCGGCGGGATTGCCGGCGATTTTCCGATTTGCGTGGTGCCCATGTTGCATCAGGACCTCAAGCGCGAAGAGGTCCCGTTGTGGGGATACTTTTGCCAGATCAGTGATTCGACCACGAGCTACGGCTCGTACTCGGGGGCCGTGCCCAATGAGAAGATCACCTGGGGCAAGCTGGGGATCGAGACTCCCAAGTTCATCATCGAGTCCGACGCGTCGATTGTCGCGCCGCTGGTTTTTGCGATCGTCCTTGGACAGTGAGTCAGCGCGGTTCGATCACGCGCGGAACACGCAGACGCTGGCCGCTCCGGATATCGTCGGACTTGAGCTGATTGAGTTCACGCAACACGCTGGGTGACGTCTGAAATCGGCGCGCGAGACCAGTCAAGGTTTCGCCGCGCCGCACCACATGCGTGTCGTACTCGGCCGCGGTCACGGGCGCCGAACGATTGCTTTCGGCGAACGCCTCGTCCTGACGCGTAACCGCGCGCCTCCCGTCGATGCTGGCCTGCGAGACTTTCACGGCATCGCGCCACGTGGCGTCGTCGACCAGAAAGTCCACGTGCTCGGTCGGCGTTCGCAGTTCGAGGCCGCGCGCGAGTCCGCGAAACAGCAGACGTGGTTCGAGCGTGAACGCGGCGTCGTACGGGTAGCTCTCCACCAGCAGCTCCTCCGGTCCGTCCTCGCGCGGTCGCAGGATCGGTGTCGGCGGCGCGCCCACGTACAGGACGCGACGATCCGTCGCCACCACGATGCCGAACGACTCGCGCCACATGTCCGTCCAGCGTCGTTGACTCGCGAAGACGGACGCCACGATCCGCTCGCCACTGGTGACCTGCGAGCGGACCTCCCGCTCGGCGGAGAGTCGCGCGGCTCGTCGTGCTCCGATAGGGGGAACGACCGCCGCAGCGGCCACCAGCGCGGCCACACCAAGCAGGACGCTGCTGCTGGTAAGGGCAATGGCCACACGAACCAACGGTCGGCGCCGGCGAGCGGCCGGCGCGCTGCCGCCCGCCCGCAGCCAGTTCAGCCGGCGGGACCTTGGCGCGTCCTTGGTTGATTCGGTCGATTCCGGCACAAGGCGAAACCTATCACATTTCGCCGCCCCTCTTGCCAATACGTATTTGCTAGCGCATCTTCGCTCCGATGTCCCACCCCACTCTGAGCCATCGCGTCACGATCCATGACGTGGCGGCGCGCGCCGGTGTCTCCCAGCCAACGGCGTCGCTCGTCCTCTCGAATCATCCGCGGGCACGCGTCGCTGCCCTCACGCGACAGCGTGTGCTCGACGCGGCTGCGGAACTCGGATACCGCCCCAATGTGGTGGCGCGTTCGCTCACGCAAGGTCGCTCCTTCGCGCTGGGCGTGATCGTACCGGATGTGCGCAATCCTTTCGTGGCGGACGTCGTGACGGGCGCCGAGCGCGTGGCGTCTGAGGCCGGCTACGCGTTGTTGCTGTGCGATCAACACACGCGCGACATCGAACAACATCTGGACATCCTGCGGGCGCGTCAGATTGACGGAATTCTGATCGACGCGGCCGGTGCGTCCAGGCTGTCA
>JBEBIR010000232.1:0-6028 GCA_040080315.1 Gemmatimonas sp. | reverse complement strand
GACATCGCGAAAGTAGCGCAGTTCAAGCTCTCGGCCCAGCGTGTCCTGCTGAAAGTGCACCCACTTGAGCAGGTGCGACGCGACCAGATTCTCGAATCGTGCCCCCTCGTCCGGCACAATACTCCAGTCGATGTGATAGTGCTTCTGCTCCTTCTTGACGGCACGCAGACCTGGCGCACCAAACGGCGCGAGTCGGAAGATCGCGTACATGCGCTCGAAAATGTCCAACCATCGCGAGACCGTTTGGTGATTGAGATCGAGATCTTCCCGCAACGCGTTGCGCGAGAGCGGGCTGCCCACGCGTTCCGGCAACGCCAGCATCAGCTGCTCCATCGCGCCCAGATCGCGCACGCTTTCCAGTGATGTGACCTCATCGCGGATCAGGCGACTGCGGTACTCAATCGCCCACCGCCGAGCACGCGTTGCTGACGCGCCAAGGAACGGCTCGGGGAATCCGCCCAGCACGCACAACGACTCCACGTCCGCGGTGCTGGTCATGCCCAGTTCGGCGACGCTCAGTGGGTGTAGTCGCAGATAGTGGTAGCGACCCTGTAGCGAATCTCCTCCAAAACGATAGAAGTCGAGTCGCGCGCTGCCGGTGACGAGAATCTCGTGATCGGCGCCATGCTCATCGTAGACTCCTTTCAGAAAGCTCCGCCACCGGCGGTTCTTGTGCAGTTCGTCGAATGCCCACCGCGATGTGCTGGGCAGTTCGCGACGCAGGATGCGTTCGCGGTGCGCGGGGATATCCCAATTCAGGTATCCGGCCTGATCCGACAGGACGCTCTTCGTCAGCGTGGTCTTGCCCACCTGCCTTGGCCCACCAACGAACACCATCTTCTCGCGTAGGTCTGCTTCCACCTGACCTTGGAGATATCTGCGCATGGACCAGAGTTTATCACGATGCATCGTGAATTACAAGCGTGCATTTCACGATGCACCGTGAAATCGCAATATGCCACCAACCACCGAGAGCGGCAATGACGGCCATGGTCCACTCGGCAATACTTGCCCCGTAGGTGATCCAGGTCCAGTTTTCGACAGGTCGTTCTGACCGAGTATTAGGGCGGCAAGTATTGCCGATACTCGTGTAAGTGTATGCAAATACAGCGCTTATGTACACGCTCATAGACTTAACGAACAGCGCGGCGCCGCTGATTTCAAGCTGGCCCAACCATTGCTTTTCAGGGATGCGAGAACGTTCGCCCTCTTTCCCTGGAAACCGCCGATGCTCTTCGGATTCATCGATCGCGTCACCTCTGCCTCGCCGCTCAAGACGGCGCTCGACCGCAGTATCGAACGGTCGCGCAGCATTGCAGATCGGGTCAGTAAGGCCTCGCTGCAGAACAGCGACGGCTTCGCGCTCGAGGCCACTGGCAAGAACTCGGCGCCGAACGCCAATCCTATCAATGTAGAAGACGAGATGGTCGCGCTGGCGGACGAACAGATCCGCTTTCTCGCCACCTCCCGTCTGCTCGAAAAGACCTACGCGAGCCTGCGCGGCGCGATCAAGGGTAGCTCCGTCTGATGCCGATCGATCCGATTCGGCGTCCGGGACTGTTGCCCATTCCATCGCAGCCGATGGTGCGCCCGATGTTCAAGACGCTGGGACTCGCCGGCAGCGGACTCGCCGCGCAGCGTCAGCGCATGGAGACCATCGCGCAGAACATCGCCAATGCCGACGTCACACGCGGCGCCGATGGACAGCCCTACAAGCGTCGCGAAGTCGTGATGGAAGCGTCCAACGCGCAGAACGCCGTGTATGGCGAACAAGGCAACGGCATCGGCAGTGCCGCCGGCAACGGCGTGTTTGGCTCCAATCCGTTCACTGTGCCCTCACCCAGTGGTGATGGCGCCAAGTCTATAGAAGTGCCCGTGCTCCAGTATCGCGCCGAGAGTGCCGGTCCCGGACCCAGCGGCGGTGAGTTCGGCGTTCGCATTGCCGGCATTGCCGAAGATCAGGGCGAGGGTCGACTGGCCTACGAACCGGGTCATCCCGATGCGAATGCCAGTGGCTACGTGCGCTATCCCGACATCGACACCACTCAGGAAACCGTGAAGCTGCTGGATGCGAAGCGCCTCTTTGAAGCCAACGCGGCGGTGTTTCAGGTCGCCAAATCAATGCTCCGCGCCTCGCTGGATATCTGAACTCACTTGATCGACCCGCAGCGGGTCCGGGAATCGGTGTGACGTCCTCCTCCTCCTCTTCCTCTCCGATTCCACATCGGTTCCCGGCTCGCTGCGCTTCCTCACTGCAAAAGACATGAGCATCAACGGCATCACCAACCCGCTTCTTACGAGCCTCGGCTCGATCGGTCGACCGGATACCACGCGGCCGACAAACGATCGCGCCGGTTCTGCCGCGAACGCCGCCCTCAACGCGGCGGCGAACGCGCGCACAGCGCTCAAGCCGCAGGCACCGATTGCCGGTCACGCCGCCACACAGAACACCGTGCCCGCCGAAGCACCGGCCGGCACCGATCCAACGCTCTGGAGCGTGCTCACTGCCGACGAGCGGAACTTCTTCGCCAAAACCGCCGCGCTTGGGCCCCTGACATACGGTCGCATCAAGGCGGCGGCGCATGCAGCACCGCCGGCAGCGCGCGGCGTGCGCCTCGACGTCCGCGCCTGAACCTCGGAGCCAACATGCAATCACGTATCGACCAGATCACGCGTTCGCTTCCCGATCTCATCGGCCGCGACACTGGCGCCAAGACAGTGCCGGTTATCGCGGAAGGCGACAACTCGTTTGGCAACACGCTCACGCGCGCGCTCAATGAAGTGTCCGATGCCCGCGACCGAAGCGGCGACCTCACACAGCGGTTTGCCGCCGGTGAGAACGTCGAGCTCCACCAGGTGATGGCCGCCAGTGAAGAAGCCGGTCTCGCGCTCGATCTCCTCATCGAAATGCGCAACAAGGTCCTCGAGGCCTATCGGTCCGTGATTTCCATGCAGTCCTGAACCCGCAATATCCGTCATGGCTTCGTTCTCAGATTCACTCTTTGGTCGCATGAGCGGTGGTCGTCAGGTGGCGATCATCGCTGTCGGCGTGATTGTCACCGGCGCCGTGTTCGGTGTCTCCCGCTGGGCCACTCAGCCAACCATGGTGCCGCTGTACGCGGACATGCCCGCTGGTCAGGTCAAGAAGGTGACCGACAAGCTCACCGAGCTTGGCATTACACACGAACTCGATGTCACCGGCACCACCGTGCTGGTGGCGAGCACCGACATGGTGAAGGCGCGTGTGGATCTGGCCGCCGAAGCGATGCCCGGCGACGGGCGCCCGGGACTCGAACTGTTCGACAAACCGTCGTGGGGCATGACGGATTTCACCCAGAAGGTCAACTATCGTCGCGCGCTCGAAGGAGAACTGGAGCGCACGATCGGCAAGATGAAGAACATCGAGGCCGTGCAAGTGCACCTGGCACTCGAAGACGACAAGCTGTTCAAGGAAAGCGAGCGCCCCTCCAAGGCGTCGGTCACGCTCACGATGTCCGGCGGCGACGCGCCAAAGGCGGAGACGGTCCAGGGGATCGCCAGTCTCGTGGCCAGCAGTGTTGGCGGACTCGATCCGGAACACGTGACAATCGTCGACTCGCGCGGACAAGCGTTGACGCTTCAGGACGAAGGCTCGATGGCCGGCCTCACCAGTCGCCAGTTGGCCGTGCAACGCGAAGTCGAATCGCACATGGAGCAGAAGGCCGACCGCTTGTTGTCGAGTCTCGTGGGATCCGGCAACGCGCGCGTGCAGGTGTCGGCGTCCATCAACTTTGACAAGATCGAGCGTACGACGCAGGCCGTCGACCCGGATAAGCAGGCGCTGGCCACCGAGCAGAAGTCGGAAGTCACGCCCAGCTCACCGCAGCAGGGCGCCGGCTACACGCAGACCGCCACATCGTACGAGAACACGCGCAGCACCGAGAACTTCAGCGGCGCGATCGGCAACCTGAAGAAGCTGACCGTGGCCGTGCTCATTGCTGACAAGGTCACGCGCGCTCCCGGTTCGGATACCAGTGCGAAGGCCGCGGCGATTCCGCCTACGGTTACCACGCGCACCACGGAAGAGCTCACACGCATCGAGACACTCATGCGCAACGCCCTGGGCGTCGACTCGGCGCGCGGCGACATGATCTCGGTGGTCAGCGCACCGTTCGACATTCCCGCACCGCTCGTGGTGCGAAAGGACTCGATTCCCGCGCCGGATATGATTGCGCGGTTGCAGTCCAATCCCAAACCACTGGTAGCCGTCGCCGCATTGGTCGTGCTGCTCGTCATCGCCGTGTTGATGCTGAGCGCGCTCAAGCCCAAGAAGGGTGTCCCGCAGCAGGCCGGAAACACCCGCTTGCCGTCAGGCAACGGATATCCGGAACTGCCCGCTTCGTCGCAGATGCATGCGGCGTTGCAGGGTTCGCGCGAGATGGAGCAGATGCAGTCCGATGACCGTCGGCAGGTGATTCTGCCGCCGACGGCCACCAACGCTGAGCGCGAACAAGCCATGGCCACCGTGGATCAACGCCCTGACGCCGCGATGCGCGTCACGCGCGGCTGGCTTCGTACCTGACCGACGGAACGAATCACTCGATGTCCACCGCACTCGCACGTACCGGCACCGATCGCTACTCCCCCGACCGCCTCACCGGCCGTCAAAAGGTCGCGATTGTGTGCATGGCGCTCGGAACTGAACACGCTGCCAAGCTGACCACCGGTCTCAATCCGGACGAAGTGGAAATCGTTGCGATGGAGGTCGCGCAGCTCGATCAGGTTCCGCCAGCCACCATTGATGCGGTCCTGGCCGAGTGGCTTGAACTCACGCTGGGCATCGATTCGCTCAGCACGGGCGGCATGGAGTTCGCCAAGGAAGTGCTGGAAGCCGCGTTTGGCGAAGTGCGCGCCGATCAGATTCTCACGCGCATTCAGACGCAGTTGGCCGACAACGATCGTTTTGGTCGTCTGCGTCACGCCGACCCCCAGCAGCTCAGCAACACGTTGCGCGGAGAACATCCGCAGACCATCGCGTTGATTCTCGCCCATCTGGATCCCGGGCACGTGGCCGCGATCCTCAAGGAAGTCGATCCCGCGTTGAGTGGCGACGTGATGTTTCGCATCGCGAAAATGGACAAGGTCTCGCCGGAGATGGTGCTGCTGGTGGAGCGCGCGATCGGCACCGAGGCCGACATGTCGTTCTCGCAGACCATGAGTCAGGTGGGTGGTCCAGCCGCCGTGGCCGCCGTGCTCAACCTGCTCAGCAGCACGCTCGAAAAGGAAGTGCTCGATCAGCTCTCCGAGCGCGACCAACAGCTCAGCGACCAGATCAAGAACCTCATGTTCGTGTTCGAAGATCTCATGGCGCTCGACGACAAGTCGCTGCAGCGCCTGCTGCGCGAGGTGGACGTCAAGCAGCTGGCGCTCGCCCTCAAGGCAACCAGCGCCGAACTCAAGAGCAAGATCATGGGCACCATGTCGCAACGCGCCGTCGCCGGCCTCAAGGAAGAGATGGAGTTCCTCGGCCCGGTCAAGATGCGCGATGTCGAAGCCGCGCAGTCGGACATCGTCTCGAAGGTGCGCGCGCTGGAAGAGACCGGTGAGATCGTGATGAGCAGCGGGACTGACGATGTCATCGTCTGACGGCGCCAAGATGATCATGCACGCTACGCCGTGGGCGCTCGACGAACTGCCGTTGCCCGACATCTTTCCGATGACGGACGCGCAGTCGCGCCGCGCCGAGGCGTCGGTCGACATCGACGTGCACGCGCACTTCGCGGCGGAACGCACGCGTCTGGAGGCCGACGCCTACGCGCGCGGGGTGCAGGATGCCGAACTGGCTGCCCGTTCCGCGGGCGACGCGCGCATGGCCTCCGCGTTGAGCGCGCTCGGCGAGTCGATCGCCTCCGTGCAACTGCACGCCACGCGCTGGACCGCCAACACGGAAGAGAACATCGCCGCGATCGCCATCGCCGTGACGCGTCACATCATTGAGCGCGAGGTCACCGTCGATCACACCATCGTGCGCGATCTGGTGCAGCGCGCC
>JBEBIR010000231.1:0-6029 GCA_040080315.1 Gemmatimonas sp. | reverse complement strand
ATCGTCCGCCAGTTCATTGAAGGACGCCCGACCCTCGAGGGGTCCGCACCGTTGATCGGCACGTGAGCGACGTGTCGGATGCCGGAACGGTTTCCGGCAAAGCCAAGCTCGAAACCTCAGCCGGTGGCGTCGTCTATCGACTGCACGACGGCCAACCCCTCTTTCTCCTGATTCGCGACAGCTATCGCAATTGGGGGTTTCCCAAGGGCCATCTGGAAGTCGACGAACCGCCGTCTGCGGCGGCGGTGCGTGAGGTTCGGGAAGAAACCGGTTTGGAGGGGCTCGAACTCGACGGCGAGATCGAAACCATCGATTGGTTCTTCCGATTTCGCGGCCGCCTGGTGCACAAAGTCTGTCACTTCTACCTGATGCACACCGACATCGCCGACACCAAACCGCAGCGAGCGGAAGGCATCACGGCCTGTCGCTGGGCGACATTCGAGGACGCCACGCGATTGGTGTCCTATGCGAACGCGCGCGACGTGCTGCTGCGTGCGCACGCAATGGTGCAGGGGTTGGCGCTACCCACGGAAATGCCCACCGCGCCCGAGCCGCACTGAGCATGGTATCTGTGACCCGTCATGGCGCTGAGAGCGCCAGCACTGTGCTCTGTCTCGTCGCGTTGCTCAAGCGTGAGCGAACACGAGCGCTCATTCGATCGGCGTTTCCGCGCCGCCGGGCACACGTGCTGATGCTCAAGTCGCCGGCGGAATTGGACGAGCAGCTCACGAAGCAGCTGGTCGACGCCGTGCTGGTGGATGCGGGAGCCGGTGAAGACGCGGCGCGCATGGTCGCGCGCGCCGACGACTTTCAGAGTGTGCCATTCGTGTTGCTCACGTCACTGCTTCCCGCGGACGCGCCCCTGGTCGCGCGGGCGGCGGAGCACGGCGTGACCGATGTGCTGATCGATGGGGTCGATGATGCCGTCGCGCGCGATATCGTCCTTCGCCACGCCTTCTCGACGCGATTCGAGCGCGCGCTCAACGATCCGCCGGCGATCCTGCACCTGGACACCGCGCTGCAGTTGGCGGTCTGGCGCAGTGTGATCCGTCGCGCCGGTCGCCCCGTGCGCACAGATCAGCTCGCCCGCGAGCTTGGCGTCTCTCGAGAACATCTCTCGCGCAGTTTCGCTGTCGGCGAGGCGCCAACCCTAAAACGCGTCATCGACCTGGTACGGGTGCTGGCTGCTGCCGAGCTTGCTAAGAATGCGGGGTATGATGTGCGGGATGTGGCGCAGGTGTTGGGGTTTGCCAGTTCGTCGCACCTCTCAAGCACCACCCAGCGTCTCGTGGGCGCCCGCGCCAGCTCCCTCACTCGCCTCCGCGCCGTCGACCTCCTGGAACGGTTCAATACCCATCGCGAGTGACATTCCAACGCAGTTGCAGTAAGACCGCCCCTTGTGATAACTTTCACAAGCTATGGCAAAACCGGCTCCACCGGCCGTTTTGACCCGTTTTCTTCCGCTTTCATCGCCCCCGCATCATGGCTACCCAGACCGCCCTTCGCCCCGGCGAAATCAAGGACATTCTCCTTCGTGAGATTGCCGCTGCCGACCTTGCCGATCTCAATGTCGAGGAAGTCGGTACAGTCCTGGAAGTGAAGGACGGCATCGCCCGCATCTATGGGCTCGGCAAGGCCATGGCCGGCGAAATGCTCGAGTTCACGGCCACAGAGACCAAACAGGTCATCACCGGCCTCGCGCTCAACCTTGAAGAAGACAACATCGGCGCCGTGGTACTGGGCGACTATCTGCAGCTCAAGGAAGGCGACGAAGTCCGCCGCACCAGCCGGGTGCTTGAAGTGCCGGTGGGTCACGAAATGGTTGGCCGTGTGGTGGACGCCTTGGGCCGTCCGATCGACGGGCTGGGCGAGATCCACACCACGCACACGCGCAAGGTCGAGTCGCCGGCACCGGGCATCATCGTGCGCCAGCCGGTGAAAGAGCCGCTGCAGACCGGCATCAAGTCCATCGATGCGATGATTCCGATCGGCCGCGGCCAGCGCGAACTGATCATTGGTGATCGCGGCACCGGCAAGACGGCCGTCGCGATCGACACGATCATCAATCAGAAGGGCCAGGGCGTCATTTGTGTGTATGTCGCTATTGGGCAGAAGGCGTCGACGATTGCTTCCGTGGTAGAACGGCTGCGCCAGACCGGTGCGCTGGAGTACACCATCATTGTCGCCGCGTCGGCCTCCGATCCGGCACCGATGCTCTACATCGCGCCGTACTCGGGTTGCGCGATGGCCGAATATTTCATGTACAACGAGGGCATGCCCACGTTGTGCGTGTACGACGACTTGTCGAAGCAGGCTGCGGCCTATCGGCAGTTGTCACTGGTGCTGCGTCGTCCGCCTGGTCGCGAAGCGTATCCCGGCGACGTGTTCTATCTGCACAGCCGCTTGCTGGAGCGCGCGGCCAAGCTGCGTGAGGATGACGGCGTGGTGGATGGCAAGAACATCCTCAAGGCCGGTGGATCGCTGACCGCGCTGCCGATCATTGAAACACAGGCCGGTGACGTGTCGGCGTACATCCCCACGAACGTCATTTCCATTACCGATGGACAGATCTTCCTTGAGACCGATTTGTTCAACGCCGGCGTTCGCCCGGCCGTGAACGTCGGCATCTCGGTGTCGCGCGTTGGTGGTTCCGCGCAGATCAAGGCCATGAAGGGTGTCGCTGGTCGCCTGCGTCTCGATCTCGCGCAGTACCGCGAGCTGGAAGCGTTTGCCGCGTTCGCGTCTGATCTCGATGCCGCCACAAAACGCCAGCTCGATCGCGGCGCGCGCACGGTCGAAATCCTGAAGCAAGGCCAGTACGCGCCATTCACCGTTGAAGAACAAGTGATGGTGATCTACGCCGTGTCGAACGGTCTGCTGGACGCGCTGCCAGTGTCGCAGATCCGCGCATGGGAGAAGGGTTTCCTGGCGTTCGTGAAAACGCAGTTCCCGCAAGTCCCCGACGCCATCCGCACCACGAAGACGCTGGCGAAGGACACGGAAGCCGACTTGAAGCGAGCCATCGAGCAATACGGGAAAAAGAGCACTTAGTACTTAGTACTGAGTACTTAGTACTCGGTTAACTCACTACTCTCTAACTTTTTCCATGGCCAAAGGCCGCGAACTTAAAGGTCGCATCAAATCCGTCGAGAACACGCGCAAGATCACGCGCACGATGGAGATGGTGGCCACGTCGAAGATGAAGCGCGCGACCGATCGCGTCGCGGCAGCGCGTCCGTACGCCAACGCGTTGGGCGACATGCTTGGACACGTGTATTCGTCCGATCTCGCGCAGCAGTTTCCCTTGCTGCGCCGTCCCGCGCAGACGAAAACGGTGGCGCTGTTGCTGATCACCGCGAATCGCGGGCTGTGCGGCGGATTCAACGCGAACCTGATCAAGGAAGCGCGGGCCCGAATTGCCGAATGGGAAGGGGCCGGTATCACCGTGGAAATGCACATCGTCGGCAAGAAGGGTATCGGATTCTTCAAGTATTTGGGCAAGCACATCGCCTCGCAGCACACCGACATTACCGACAAGCCGACGGCGGCTGATGCGTCGCGATTGGTGGACGAGCTGATGAATCGGTTCGCCGCGGGCGAGTTGGATGCGGTGTACGTCACCAGCACGAAATACAAGTCGGCGCTCACCGCGCCGCCGGGAACGTCCGCGGTGTTGCCCGTGACGCCGCCCACCGGATCGGGCGCGTCGCACGATTTCCTGTTGGCGCCGTCTGGCGCCGAGATTCTCGAGGCGTTGCTGCCGGCGTATGTGCGCAATGCCGTCTATCGGTCGCTGGCGGAAGCGGAGGCCGGCTTCCAGAGCGCGCAGCGGACGGCGATGAAGAACGCGACCGACAACGCCACAGATTTGCTGCAGGTGTACAAGCGGACCTATAACACCGCCCGTCAGGCGCAGATCACGCAGGAAATCGCCGAGATCGTCGGCGGCGCAGCCGCACTGTAATCGCACGTTCGCACCACATTCCTCAACGCATTCGTCTCATGGCTACTACTGCCGCTCCGAGCAGCATCGGCACGATCATTCAGGTCATCGGTCCCGTTCTCGACGTTGAGTTCGAGTCGGATCATCTGCCCGAACTGTACAACGCGCTGCGTATTGACGCGGTCGCCCCCAGTGGCCAGACCATTTCGGTGGTCGTCGAAGTGCAGCAGCACATCGGTCGCAACCAGGTGCGCGCGGTGGCCATGTCCAGCACCGACGGTGTGACGCGCGGTATGCAAGTCGTCGATACCGGTTCGGCCATCTCGGTGCCGGTCGGTGCACCTGCCCTGGGACGCATCCTGAACGTGCTCGGCGAGCCCGTCGATGATGGCGCGCCGATCCCGAAGGATGCACTCCGCTGGCCGATCCACCGCAAGCGTCCGGACTTTGTCAATCTGGAGTCGAAGACGGAAGTCTTCGAAACCGGCATCAAGGTGATCGACCTCGTGGCGCCGTTCGTGAAGGGTGGCAAGATCGGACTCTTCGGCGGTGCCGGTGTCGGCAAGACCGTCATCATTCAGGAACTCATCAACAACGTCGCCAAGGGACACGGCGGCAAGTCGGTGTTCTGCGGCGTGGGTGAACGCACGCGTGAAGGGAACGACCTCTATCTGGAATTCCAGGAAGCGGGCATTCTCGACAAGGTGGCGTTGATCTACGGCCAGATGAACGAGCCGCCAGGAGCGCGTTTGCGTGTGGCGCTGTCGGGTCTCACGGTCGCCGAGTATTTCCGCGACATGGAGAATGCCGACGTGCTGGTGTTCGTCGATAACATCTTCCGCTTTACACAGGCGGGATCGGAAGTGTCGGCGTTGTTGGGCCGCATGCCCAGCGCCGTCGGATACCAGCCGACGTTGGCGTCGGAGATGGGCGATCTGCAGGAACGCATTACGTCAACGCGCAACGGCTCGATCACGTCCGTGCAGGCCATTTACGTACCGGCCGACGACTTGACCGATCCGGCGCCCGCCGCCGCGTTCGCGCACTTGGACGCCACCGTCACGCTCAACCGCAAGATCACGGAACTGGGCATCTACCCGGCCGTCGATCCGCTCGACTCCGGCTCGCGCATTCTCGATGCGCAGTACGTGGGCGACCGCCACTACACGGTCGCGTCAACCACCAAGCAGATTCTCCAGCGCTACAAGGAACTGCAGGACATCATCGCGATTCTCGGCATGGACGAGTTGTCGGAAGACGACAAAAAGATTGTCGGACGCGCGCGTCGTCTGCAGCGTTTCATGTCGCAGCCGTTTGCGGTCGCCGAGCAGTTCACGGGTATTCCCGGCAAGTATGTCAAGCTCGAGGAAACGATCTCGTCGTTCGAGCGCATCTGCGCCGGTGAGTTCGATAACCTGCCCGAGCAGGCGTTCTTCATGGCGGGTGGAGTCGATGACGTGGTCGCGAACGCGAAGAAGCTTCAGGCCTGACCGTGAGTGACGGCCTGAATGTCTCGGTGATCTCGCCCGAACGCGTGCTGTTCGAAGGCGTGGCGCAGGGTGTCGTGGCGCCGGCCTTCGATGGCGAATTGGGAATTCTGCCGTTGCATGCGCCGCTGATGACGCTGTTGGGCCGCGGCACGTTGCGCGTCTCGACCGCGGAGGGTGAGCGCCGCTTCAGCATCGACGGCGGGTTTCTGCAGGTGGTGGACAATCAGGTGCGCGTCGTGACGGAGCGCGCCGAAGTGATTGGAGCGGTGACTTGAGCGTGTAACGCTCGGTTGCCAGTGTCGTCGCGGGGTTCGTCGGGCAGGATCGGTGTTTGGCGAACCACCGCGGGGGCCGAAAAATTGGCGTCATAGCGCGGGATCCGAGGAAGCCTCGGGTCCCGCGTTGTTGTTCGATCGACGGTCATGGGGGCCACAGAGGCGATGGTGGAACCAACAGACGAGAGACGGGGGACTGGAGACGGCGGACTCAGACGCTGGTAGTCTTGGTCTCGAGTCGACCGTCTTTCATGGAGAGACGGAGGACTGGAGACAAAGGACCGGAGACGGCCGACGCCGACGCCGCTAGTCTTGGTCTTG
>JBEBIR010000230.1:0-6031 GCA_040080315.1 Gemmatimonas sp. | reverse complement strand
CGCATCGCCTGCACGTACTCGAGTTCGCGGACGACCAGCACCTGGCCTCGCACCAGGCGTGCCATGCCGGCCCATCCGACGACGCCGATCACGATGCACACCACCGTGAGCGACGGTTCAAACGCCGCCGCCATGGCGATGAGCAGCAAGAGTGACGGGAACGCCAGCGTCACATCCGCCAATCGCATGATGATCTCATCGGTCCAGCGCCCCCGATAGCCGGCGATCAATCCCAGCACGACACCGATCAGTAGCGAGAGTCCCTGCGAGGCCAGTCCGACCAGCAATGACACACGCGTTCCATACAGGAGGCGCGACCACACGTCCCGCCCTTGCGCGTCAGTGCCGAACCAATGCAGGGTCGAGGGGCGTTCCAGCGCGTGACGCAAGTCAATGCTGGACGGATCAAACGTCGCGAACAGCGGCGCGGCGACGGCCACCAGCACGAACATCATCACCACCGCCGTACCGAACCAGGCGCGGCGATCGGCGCGCAATCGCGAGAGCGCGGACGGCGGTGCGATCGTCATTCTCCATCCGCGTCGTCGGACGGCGTGCGACGATCGAACTGCATGGCATGCAAGCGCGCGTACGCGCCGCCGGTGGCGAGCAAGGCCTCATGACCGCCCTCTTCCACCAGCGCTCCCTGATCGAATACCAGAATGCGATCCGCGTGCTGAACGGTGGTGAGCCGATGCGCGATGACAAACACCGTTCGCCCCAACAGCAGGCGATCGATCGCCTCCTGCACGAGTCGCTCGCTTTCCGCGTCCAGTGACGACGTGGCCTCGTCGAGAATAAGGATGGGTGGATCGGACAACAACGCGCGCGCGATAGCGAGACGCTGCCGCTGACCGCCGGAGAGTCGCGTGCCCCGCTCTCCCAGATTTGTTTCCCAGCCGTCGGGAAGCGCTTCGATAAACCCGAGCGCGTTGGCGGCGCGCGCGGCCGCATCGAGCTGCTCCTGGGTGGCATCGGCACGCCCGAACGCGATGTTCGCGCGCACGGTGTCGTTGAACAGCACGGTGTCCTGGCTGACAATACCGGTCAGGGATCGCAGGCCATCCAACCGAATCTCGCGCAGATCGACTCCGTCCATGGTGATGCTGCCCTGCGTTGGTTCTATGAAACGCGGAATGAGGTCGACCAGAGTCGATTTCCCGGCGCCACTGGCCCCAACCAGCGCAACCACGTCGCCTTTGGCCGCGGTGAACGAGACGTTGCGCAGTGCTTCCGCGCCCCCGTCATACGCGAAACTCACCGCTTGAAAACGAATCTCCCGGTCGAACACGGGCACCGTGATCCGGCCGCGATCGGCTTCCGTCTCGGCCGGCGCATCGAGAATCTCGAAGAGGCGTTCGGCGCTGGCGAGCGACTGTTGCGCGGCGGGTTGCACCTGGGAAAGCTGCTTGAGCGGCTGCAGCAGGCGCATCACCCAGACCAGGAAGACAATGAGTTCCGACGGTTCGAGTGAATGGTCGACGAGCACCAGATGAGCGCCATACCACAAGATCGCCACGGCCGTGAACGTCCCAAGAGTTTCCGTGACCGGCCCCGACAGCATCGCCAGTCGCCCCACGCGCACATAGCCGCGCGCGAACGCCGCATTGCGTGTCACGAAGCGCGCCTGTTCTCTGGGCTCGGCGCCATACGACTTGATGAGACGTACGCCGCTCACCACCTCCTGAACCAGACTGGTGAGTTCCCCCTGATCGTTGCCCAGACGCCGATATCCACGGCGCAGCTTGCGCAGGACCGGCTGCAGCGCGCCGATGGTGAGCGGCGCGACGACCAGCGCCGCCAACGTGAGTCGCCACGACAGCACAAGCATCCCGGCAATCGTTGCGAGCACCTGCGCGCCGGACCACATCGACCGGGTGACCAGTTCGGTGACCACCGCCTTCGCCGTGTTCGTGTCGTTCAGGATGCGCGAGATGACCTGGCCGACCTTGTTGCGCGTGAACCACGGCAGCGGCAGTCGCAACAGGTGCGCATACACGCGGTCGCGGAGGTCACGCACGACGTACTCCTGCAACTGCACACCAATCTGTCCACTCAGCCAGACCAGCACATTCTTGATCGTAACGGCTACCAGAATCACGAGTATGACGTTACGCAACGACGCCATTTCCTCGCCGGGCACCAGCAGCGCGCCGATGGTCGCGCGCAACAGGTTGCCGATAAAGCCTGTCGGCGGGATGACATCCGGCATGTCAAACAGCGCGTTCAGAAACGGGATCAGCAGCGTAAACGAGAAGACGTCGGCCACCGCCGCCACGGCGTTGAGCGCGACCACGCCAACGAGTTTCGCGCGATGTGGACGTACGAACATCCACAGGCGTCCCCACAAGTGCCGGTTGGCGACCCGATGCGTTCCGGTTATCTCGGCGCTCACCGAACGATCATGGCTTGGGCGTGAGCAGCGCCACCGGCAGAATACATTCTTCCGGCGTCACGCCACCGTGCAGGAACGAGCCGCGATAGCGTCCCTGATATTCGCGCAGCTTGGTCGGATACACGAAGAATGTGTCACCGGCGGCGAGCAGGGTGTTCGTTCCCGGTCCGCGATGCGGCAATCGCAGGTCATCCGGGTTCGTGAAGAGCAGCGCCTGTTCGGGGCGCTCGGCGCGAAGATCTTCGCCAAACTTGTATCGCAGGTTCGCCGTGGCGTCTCGCTTCGCGAACACCGTCGTGGGCGTGTTGCAATGCAAGGCGCCGTGGTCACTGGTAATGATGACGGAAATCTTGCGGCGCGACGCTTCCCGGAGCAGCGAGAGCAGGGCCGAGCGTTCAAACCACTGTTTCGTGAGCGCGCGCAAGGCAATTTCGTCCCGCGCCACTTCGTACAGGATCATCGATTCGCTGCGGCCATGCGTGAGCAGGTCGACGAAATTGAACACGAATGAATGCAGTCCTTCGCCGGCAATGGCGCCCGGCAGATGGCGCTCAAGGTCGTCGCTATCCGTAGCCGTGGTGATCTTCTGATAGCGGACGGACGCGGCGATCTGCAGCTCGGCCAGGTGCGCCTGCAGCAAATCCTTCTCGTGCGCGTTCAGGGTCTCGTCGTCGCGCTCTTTCCACCAGTCGGGGAAACGCGCCGCGATCTCTCCCGGGAAGAGCCCACTGAACAGGGCGTTCCGCGCGTACGGCGTCGCCGTGGGCAGAATCGAGTAGTAGTGCGTCGTCTCGACATCAAAGAGGGGAGCCAGCAACGGCTCGATGACTCGCCACTGGTCCTCGCGCAGACAGTCGATCACGATGAAGATGGCCTTCTTGTCGCGCGCCAGCACTGGCAACACGAACTCCGTGACCACATCAACCGACAGTGGTGGCCGATCGCCCTCGAGTTCGCGGAGCCAGCGAGGGTACT
Source organism: Gemmatimonas sp. (assembly GCA_040080315.1). Taxonomy (GTDB): domain Bacteria; phylum Gemmatimonadota; class Gemmatimonadetes; order Gemmatimonadales; family Gemmatimonadaceae; genus Gemmatimonas. The sequence continues at coordinate 2,661 of JBEBIR010000230.1, read as the reverse complement.
CCGTGCGCATGAACGTGGCGAACTCCCGGTGCATGTCGGGATACAGGCCTTTCAGCGACTCGTGCAGGCCCAGTTCGCCGGCATCGGCCAGATTCACGTCCCACTGCATGAGCTCTGTGAAGCGCTCGATCCAGCCACGCCAATCAAGACCGTGATAGCGCGCCGCTTCGATGGCGCGGAAGCGTTCCACGAACGCGCGGGCCATCGCCTGCGAGCGGATCAGCGGTCCTTCCAGAATTCGCGTGATGACGGACAACACCTGACGCGGTGTGACCGGCTTCACCAGGTAGTCACGGAGGTTCGCGCCAATGGCTTCCTTGAGCGTGGCATCTTCCTCGCTCTTGGTCACCATCACGACCGGCATCGTCGGGGCCAAGTCGCGGATGTCCTTGAACGCGTCCAGTCCGCGCGTGCCGGGCATCTGCTCGTCCAGCAGCACCAAGTCGTAGGGTTTCCGTCGCAACAATTCCAGGGCGTCGTCAGCATTGGTCGCCAACTCCACCGCGTAGCCCTTGTCGCCGAGCAGCATGCGATGCGGCTCCAGCAGCTCGGCCTCGTCGTCCACCCACAGAATCGTTTTTGCCGGCAGCGCCATATCGACGAAAGGTACCCGGCGCGCAAGGCCACGGTCCAGCTGGCCCGTTGCCAACACGCGGCAGGGAATTGTCGTAGATTCGGCCCGTGCACACAGAACCGCTACCGTACAGCCTTGATCGTCTGGCATTTCCGTTCCCTGCGCTCGCCGCACTTGCGGGACGCCTGCCGTTGGGTGGCGGACGCGAAGTCGCCCTCGCGTCGTTGCTCATTGCCCGGCTCGCGCATGGTCTGCGCGGTCCCGATCCGATGACCGCACCGGACCGGGTGGCGCGTGCGGCGTCGGCGAAGGTATGGCTGGCGTCGCTGGCGCTGCCATCGGCCACGCGCGTGCCGTTTGCGCGATGTGTCGAGGCGACGGCGAACTCGCCGCTGCATGTGGCTGGCGCGCTGCGCGGCTTGATTGCCGTAACCACGGCGCATCTCGACGGTGCGGCCGTGAATGAACTCGAACGCCTCACGCGGTTACTGGCCGGATGACGCGTCGCCGGTCGACCGTGTACTGATCGTCAACCAGTCTGTGTCACACCACGACATCTCCCCACTCACGCGGGTGGTCGCGCGGGTTGATCGGCTGCGCGACGGTGAGGTGCATCCCGCGATTATTTCCACGGGATTCCCCTCGGTCGATCGCGCCCTGGGCGGCGGCATTCGACGTGGCGACCTGATTGTGTTGGGGGGAGACGACGGCGTGGGATCGTCGGCGCTGGCGCTGGCGATGGCGCTCCGGATCCAGCCATTGACGCTCTTGTTGACGAGCGAGATGCACGCCGAGCGTGCATTCGAACGTGCCGTCGCAATGAGCGCCCGCGTGTCGCTTGACGCGTTGCGGCTGGGTGTGGTGAGTGATGAGGAGCGCGTCCGTCTCGCGTCGGCGGCCGTGGCATTGCGCGATCGCGCGCCGGTGATCGACACGCTGGGCGACGGTGGCATGGACGCCGTGGAGCGTGCCGCCGATGCATCGCCGGCGCCAGCCGTGCTGATCGTGGACGGACTTGAGGCGTTGTTGTCGCGCGATCACTCGCGGTTTCAGCCGCGCGACGAGGCCCTCGCATACGCGGTGCTGTCGCTCAAACGACTGGCGTTGGCGCGCGACGCGGCTGTGGTGTGCCTCGCCCACTTGCCCGCGCTCGATCGACACCGCCACGACCGCCGACCGCGGCTCACCGACTTTGGCGTTCGCGGAGCCGTGGGCACGCACGCCGATGTGGTCCTGGGTCTCTATCGCGAAGATCTCTACGATGCCGATCTGGGAGTCGCTGGTGCGACCGAGTTACGAGTGCTCAAACATCGTGACGGGGCTCTGGCGTATGTGGATCTGTTCTTCTACGCCAAGTGGCTGCGGTTTGAGGATGTGGCGGAGGTCTGAGACGGGAGGCGGGAGACGGGAGGCGGGAGACGGCTGACGGGAGACGGAAGACGGAAGACATGTGTCCCGTTTCTCGCACTCCCTCGCCATATTTCTCGACTGAACCCGAACGAGGACCGCATGGCAGGCCACAGTAAATGGAAGAACATCCGCAACGCGAAGGCAGCCACCGACAAGAAGCGCGGTGTGCTGTTCACGCGTCTGATTCGCGAGGTCACCATGGCCGCCAAGCTGGGTGGCGGGGACCCCGGCGGGAACCCGCGCCTGCGGACCGCGATCGACAACGCGAAGGCGGTCTCGATGCCCAAGGACAACATTGAGCGCGCCGTCAAGAAAGGCACCGGAGAACTGGAAGGCATCGACTACGTCGAGGTGCTGTACGAAGCATACGGTCCTGGTGGCGTGGCGATCATGATTGCGGCCGTCACCGACAATCCCACGCGGACCGTCGCCGACGTTCGACACAAGCTGTCCCGGAACAACGGCAACATGGGGTCGAGCAACTCGGTCGCGTACCTGTTCGACCGTAAAGGTCAGATGTCCGTGCAGGCGAGCGGCGTGAACGAGGACGCGCTGATCGAGGCCGCGCTCGAGGCCGGCGCCGATGACGTCGTGCGTGAAGAGGACGTGTTTGTGGTGACGACCGGACCCGCGTCACTCCACGCGCTGAAAGAGGGACTCGAACGACTCAAGTACGT
>JBEBIR010000229.1:0-6036 GCA_040080315.1 Gemmatimonas sp. | reverse complement strand
ACCCTGTACAAAGAGCCACACCACCCAGGTCACGACCAGAAGAGCGATGGTCATGAGCGGAGTGCGGAGCGTCGGATTGTCGTCGGAGACTGGAAACATCGCTCGGAGCTTGAAATGGTGATTCTCGCCTGACAGGTGTGCCGAAACGGCAGCCTGTCACTCAGACAGTCCAAATATCGACTCACGACGCCAAAATCCGCCGCTCCGGCAGCGGAATTCCGGCCTGTCCCTTGCCTTAGACGCCGGTATCGGCGGCCTCCGGGCCGACCAGCGGTTCGGCGAGACTTCCATACCACGAGAAATCAATGGCTGAGAAAGTTATCGGGATCGACCTTGGCACGACCAACTCCGTCGTGTCGGTCCTTGAAGGCGGTGATCCGGTCGTTATCCCCAACGCCGAGGGTGGACGCACCACGCCGTCCGTTGTCGGCTTCACCAAAGACGGTGAACGGCTGGTTGGCCAGATCGCCAAGCGTCAGGCGGTCACCAACCCCACCAACACGATCTTCTCGATCAAGCGCTTCATGGGACGTCGCGTCAGCGAGGCGCAAAGCGACCAGGGCCGTGTGCCATATCGGATTGTCGCCGGACCCAACGATGTCGCGGCGGTCGAAGTCGGCGGTAAGCGGTACACCCCGCCTGAAATCTCGGCGATGATTCTGCAGAAGATGAAGCAGACCGCCGAAGACTATCTCGGACATACGGTCACGAAAGCCGTCATCACCGTGCCGGCGTACTTCAACGACGCGCAACGTCAAGCGACCAAAGACGCCGGCAAGATCGCCGGTCTTGATGTGTTGCGCATCATCAACGAGCCCACCGCCGCGGCACTCGCCTACGGCCTCGACAAGAACAAGAAGAAGGACGAAAAGGTCGCCGTGTTCGATCTCGGCGGCGGCACGTACGACATTTCGGTGCTCGAATTGTACGATGTCGACGGCACGCGCCAGTTCGAAGTGAAGTCCACGAACGGCGACACGCATCTGGGCGGTGACGACTTCGACCAGCGCGTGATGGATTGGCTTGTCGCCGAATTCAAGCGCGACCAGGCCATCGACCTGTCGAAAGACCCGATGGCCATCCAGCGTCTCAAGGAAGCGGCCGAAAAGGCAAAGATGGAACTGTCGAGTGCCAACAGCACCGATATTAATCTGCCCTTCATTACCGCCGACCAGTCGGGTCCCAAGCACCTGAACTATTCGCTCACGCGCGCCAAGTTCGAACAACTGGTTGATGATCTCATTCAGCGCACCCTTGAGCCGATGACGCAGGCGCTTAAGGACGCGGGCATGCAGCCCAGCGAAGTCGACGAAGTCATTCTCGTGGGCGGCTCGACGCGCATTCCAAAGATCCAACAGGTCGTCAAGGATTTCTTCGGCAAGGAGCCCAACAAGGGTGTCAATCCGGACGAAGTCGTTGCGGTTGGCGCCGCGATTCAGGGTGCCGTGCTCACCGGAGAGCAGAAGGACGTGCTGCTGCTCGACGTCACGCCGCTGTCACTGGGCATCGAGACATTGGGCGGTGTGATGACCGTGCTGATTCCGCGCAACACGACGATTCCGACCAAGAAAGCGGAGACGTTCTCCACGGCCGACGACAATCAGACCACGGTCGAGATTCACGTGTTGCAGGGCGAGCGCGATCTCGCGGTGTATAACCGCACGATCGGCAAGTTCCAGCTCACTGGCATCCCGCCCGCTCCGCGCGGCATGCCACAGGTTGAGGTCACGTTCGACATCGATGCGAACGGAATTCTGCACGTGACGGCGCGCGACAAAGCCAGCGGCAAGGAACAGAAAATCCGTATCGAAGCGTCCAGTGGTCTTTCCGACAGCGAAATCGACAAGATGGTCAAGGACGCGGAGAAGAACGCCACCGAAGACAAGAAGCGTCGCGAAGAGATTGAGGTGCGCAACCGACTCGACTCGCAAACGTATGAAGTCGAGAAGAACGTCAAGGAGTGGGGCGACAAGGTGTCCCCCGAGCTCAAGACGCGCATCGACGCATCCATCGAGCGCTCGCGCAAGGCACTGCGCGGTGACGATATCGCCGAGATCCGCGCGGCGCAGGAAGAGCTGAGCAAGGCGTACAGCGAGGCTGGCCAGGCATTCTACCAGCAGCAGGCGGCGTCGGATGCGGCGTCAACCGATGGTGCGGCCGGTGGCGACGCAGGTGCGGCTGAGGGCGCGACCGCGGGAGCCGGGGCGAAGGCCGACGACGTCGCGGATGCCGATTACGAAATCGTGGACGACAAGAAGTAGGAGGAAACAGTCGCCGACGCTTCGGTGTCTCACAAATTGGGGGTCAGCCTGACAGATTTGGGTTGGCCCCCATGTTTCACTCGGCTGGCAGACGTCACCCGGTTTTTCGAACCAACCCCTGAATCGCACGGTTCACACACATGGCCGCACGCTTTACTCGATTCCGTTTCGCCGCCACGGCGACAATCAGCTTTGTCTTCGGCATCTACTTCGCCTCCGGCATGGACTGGACTCGCTGGAGCTGGGCGCAGTCGTCCAACGCCACGACCCCGGTTGCCATGCGCGGCCCAGGCGTTCCCGACGGCGCGTCCTTTGCCGATATCGCCGAGCGCGTGACACCCACCGTGGTCGCGGTGAACACCACGCGCAATGCGCGACCGCAGAGCGCTCGACCGCGTGGTCGCGTACCGCAAGGCATGGAGGATTTTCTCGAGCAGTTCGGCAACGGCAATCAGCCGCCGCGCGAGCAGCGTGGTGAGGGATCCGGCTTCATCCTGTCCAATGACGGCTACATCATCACCAATGCGCACGTTGTGGCAGACGCCGATCAAGTACAGATCCTGCTTAGCGATGGACGCTCGTTCAAGGCGCGCGTCGTCGGCACCGATTCAACCACCGACGTCGCCGTGGTCAAGATCGAGGCGAAGGGGCTGACCACGCTGCCGATCGGCAACGATGAAGCCACCCGGATCGGTGATTGGGTGCTGGCCATCGGCAATCCACTCGGTCTCGATTTCACGGTCACCGCCGGTATCATCTCGGCCAAGGGTCGCGGCAGCGAGATCAATCTGCCTCGCGCCGGTGGCTTCACGATTTCCGACTTCATCCAGACCGATGCGGCCATCAATCCGGGCAACTCCGGTGGGCCACTGGTGAACCTGCGCGGCGAAGTGATTGGTCTCAATAGCGCGATCGCCTCGCAGACGGGTTTCTACTCGGGCTACGGATTTGCCATTCCGATCACCCTGGTGAAGACGGTGGCGGACGCGCTCATCAAGGATGGACGCGTGCGGTTGCCAGTGATGGGGGTATCCGTTCAACCGCTGCAGCCCGAAGACGCGGGCATCAACGGACTCACGCGCGTGGCGGGCGTGAAGGTGGGCGCCTTCAATCCGCCCGATGGTGGTCCCGCACGGACAGCCGGAATGGAAGTCGGCGACGTGATTGTCTCGATCGATGGCAAGCCCGTCGATCGCGTCAGTTCGCTGCAGCGCATTGTGCGTTCGCGCGCGGTGGGTGAAACGGTGAGTGTGGACGTGCTCCGTTACGGCAGCAAGAAGTCGTTCAAGGTGAAGCTGGTCGAAGCGGAGGCGGTGGCCCGACTCGTCGCGGCTCCGACGCCCGTGCCTGGCACGCCCGCCACGGCTGGCAAACTCGGCATTGCGGTCGAAGCCATCACACCCGAGATGGCAAAGCAACTGGGTATCGCGGCTGACAAGGGCGTGCGCGTGGGCGAAGTCGCGCCCGACGGTCCGGCTCGCGACAAACTATTCGCCGGATCCGATGTGATTGTCGAGATCCTGTACCCCACCCCACGTCGCGCCATCAGGAGCGTCAACGACCTGCAGTCGGCGATCGGCGGGCTCAAGACCGGAGACTACGTCAGCCTGATGGTCTTCGCGGTTGGACCGAACGGCGGGAATCGCGTGGTGAATCTGCGCGTAGGGGAATAGGCGGGCGGCAGCGCCGGCGATTCCCCTGACTTGGACCTTCCCCCGCGGACGTGGCGAAATTGGTAGACGCGCCAGCCTTAGGAGCTGGTAGGGTAACCTGTCCCGGTTCGAGTCCGGGCGTTCGCACGGGGCGCCGTCATTGCACTACTTGAAGATGTCGAACGACCCCAGCAGCCACCATAGGAGGGCGAAGATCAATACCGTCGTGAAGCAACCGCCGCCAAGTTTGCTCGCACCCCACCCTGCGGCGACACCACGTAGCAATTTGCTCATATCAGTTCTCCGACAAGGGATTCCCCGTTTCTCTCGATCGTACTGCGCTTGAACCCGAAAGATCCATGATACGTCGAGATTCGGATTCCGATCTGCGAGAGTGTGAGCAGATCACGCACGCGCATGCGCGCACGTTTTCGCTCGCCAGCAGACTCCTTCCTCCGGAAAAACGGCGAGCCGCCTACGCGCTGTACGCCTTCTGCCGCATCGCGGACGATCTTGTGGATCAGTCCGACGCGCGCAATCGCGCGGCGCTCGCGCAACAGCTCGACGACTATCGCGAGCAGTTGTACTCAGCGCTGAATGGGCGTCCCAACGGACCGGTCTTTCGCGAAGTCGCACGCGTGGTGGTCACGTTCGACGTCTCGCCAGCGCCCCTGTTTGAATTGCTGGACGGTGTCGGTCGGGATCTGGTGGCCACGACGTACGCGACGTGGCGAGAATTGGAAGCATACTGCCAGGGCGTCGCCAGCTCGGTTGGCGAGCTGTGCACTGACGTGTTCGGGGTGGCGGCAGGTCCGTCGATGCGCCCGCACGCCGTGGCCTTCGCGCGCACGCTCGGCACGGCGATGCAGCTCACCAACATTTTGCGCGACGTGGGAGAAGATAGTCGGCGCGGACGGTGCTACCTGCCCATCGAAGATCTGGCGCGGGCGGGCCTGACCACTGACGACGTCCTGCAGAATCATGCGCTGCCCCGCGATGCGCGGTGGCGCGGGCTGATGCAGTTCGAAATCACCCGCGCGCGCGACTTGTATGCGGCAGCCACTCCCGGCATTGCGCTCCTGGCGCCCGACGCCCAGCGCTGCGCGACTGCGTGCGCGACCGGGTACGCCGGCATCCTGCAGGCCATCGAAGGGCGAGGCTACGATACGATCTCCGCGCGAGCGCGACTTGGGAAACTGGCGCGTGTTGGTGTGCTGTGGAATGCGTGGCGCTTCCGTCCCGTTCCTGTCTCGTGAGCGCGAGAATTGCCGCGCTCGCACTGATCGTCCACGCAGCGTTGAGCGCATTTTCAGCGTTCGCCTTTTCCACGTTTCTCGTACCACCGCCTCCCGACTGGTTGCAGACGCCCACCAATCAGGAGGCGCTGCGCATCGGATACACGTACGGTGGGCAAACCACCGTGGTGCTGGGCGCGATCGCCGGCTTCGCCTTCCTCGCCTCGGGCATCGGAACGCGTCGCGCTTGGGCGGTCTTCGCGGCGGCATTCACGCTATCGCTGAGCGCGGAGCTGACCGGCACGGCCACTGGATTTCCCTTCGGCGCGTACGGCTACACCGATCAGTTGGGCTATAAGATTGCCGGGTTGGTGCCATTCAACATTCCGACGTCGTGGTTCTATATGTTGGTCGCGTCGCTCGCCATGTGCGGTCGTTTCCTGTCGGCGAAGGATGACGGACGGTCCAAGTGGTGGTGGGCTTTTGTGGGCGGACTGGTGCTCACCGCGTGGGATGTGTCGATGGATCCGGCGATGGTGAAGACGAGCCACTGGCTGTGGCGTGTGGCCGATCTGTCGAGTGCGTCGACGCTCTCTCGTGTTATCGGGACGCCGTTCTTTTTCGGTATGCCGCTCACCAACTGGTTGGGCTGGCTGCTGACGGGCGTGCTGGTCGCCCGTGTCATGCTCGCTCTGGTGCCCCCGTCCACGTGGGCGCGCGCGTTGGCACCGTCTCGGCTGCCGCTCGTGCTGTATGCAGTCAATGGCCTGCTGCCCATCGCGATTTGTTTCGCGCAAGACATGGCGCTGGCCGGCGTGCTGGGCACGTTGGCGATGGGCATTCCGCTCGCGCTGGCGCGACGCGCGCGCGCGACCTGATGCGCATTGT
>JBEBIR010000228.1:0-6066 GCA_040080315.1 Gemmatimonas sp. | reverse complement strand
GGCGAATATTCGTCCGCGAAGGCGCCCGCCGGCGATGCCATGTTCAGCGTTCCGATTGGCGAGCGATGGCGAGGGGCGGTCTCGTTTTCGGCGCAGGCGGGCCTCGATATCAATGATTGCACCGTCCGCGTACCCGGTGGATCATGCCTCAAGCCCCAGCCCTTCGTGTTGGCGTGGTCGGCACTATTTGGCCATGAGTGGCGCGCCCGCGGCGGTTCGGCGCTGCGAACGTTCGTGGGCCCAAGTCTCGTGCAGCAGCTTCAGCAGGGCACCACCATCAGTACGACCATGGGCGGAGCGAGCGGACGAATCGACGTCGTCGCGGCGCTGCCAGTGAATGTCCTCTTCACGATCCGCGCCACATTGGCACCAGCGCTCCTGCTGCGCGCGCGTGGCACGGTCGCGATCGGTGTGGGTGTGGGATTTCATTGACCTCTGCGATCGCATCGCCCGTGCCATGATGCGCGCAGTGGTTCAGGAAACACACCAACTCCCTTTTGGTGAATCCACGTTCTGGTACGCAGTGCTGGTGTGCATCGTAGGCACACACCACGTGCGAAAGGTTCGAAGGGTCGCAACAAGGCGAATGAGGAGTAGATGCTCTCCTAGTTCCCCTCGCCCGCGATGCGCTTGCGTGCTTCAGCGAGAAACGCCGGCTCGAGTTGCAGCAAGTTGGCCAGCTTGCGCATCAGATACGACTCCTGCCCATGCAACTCGCCGTCGGCCAGCACCACTTGCCACATCAACTCCGCCAGCACCATGCGCTGTGCGAGTGTGTACTCGCGTACCACCTGACGGGTGAACACAAAGTCGTCGACCGAGTGACGGCTGGCCGTCGCCGCTTCCGCCATGAGCTGATCAGCGCCCGCGCTATCGACGCCAAAGTGCCGCTGCAGGACTTCGGAGATTCGTTGACGTTCAAGGTCGCTGAAATCACCATCGGCATTCGCCAACTCCAGCAGTAACACGCACGCGGCTATGCGCACATCGTTCGCTGGCGAGTTGGCGGGCGTACTGGGCGCTTCGGGTGCGCCGCCGCCCAGGAGTCGTCGGATCGTGTCGAGCATGGTTGCATGTGGGTCGTGAGTGTGGTTGTGTGGTGCGCGGCTAGACGTATGGAATCCATTGCCGGACGACTGCCACGAATGCCTCACGTTTGACCTCAACGTCTGCGGCATCACGAAACGCTACCACAGCGCGATCGTCGGCCAGCCAATGCAAGAGCGTCGCAGGGTCCGCGATCGATGCGCGCGCCGCAAGACTGTCGCGCTTCTTCGCGCCAAAATGCAGTATAACGCCCACGCCCTGCTTTGCTCGCAGGTGCATGGTCGCGAAATACTCGGTGGTGCGAAAGCTCGGCACCTTCCACTTGATGCCTTCGTGGATGTCCGGACTGGCGCCGAGAATGATGCGCCGCAAGGCCTGCAGCGCTGCGACATGGGGATGATCCAGCGTCGCGAAAAACGCGTCTACCGCGAGCGTGTCGGCATTGGAGGGCACGGATAGCATTCGGTCTGAGGGTTGGATGCACCTTCCGAACATTGCGGCGCACACTGGATCTTGGCAACGGCACTGGACATGACCCAAGCACACGCGGCACTATCCCTGCCATGGAGCGCTACGAACTGGCCATCGACATCGTCCCCGAAGACATCGACGATCTGGGTCACGTGAACAATGTGGTGTACCTGCGCTGGGTGCAGGACGTGGCCATCGCGCATTGGAGCGCCGCGGCGACACCGGCGCAGCAGGCGGCCGTGGCGTGGGTGGCGATCCGCCATGAGATCGACTACAAGCACCCCGCGCTGCCGGGGGACAACATCACGGCACGCACCTGGGTGGGCACCGCTGACTCACATCGCTTCGAGCGGAACACCGAGATTGTGCGCACCAGTGACAACAAGGTGCTCGCGCAGGCACGGACGCTCTGGTGTCCGATCAGTCGCGCGAGTGGCAAGCTGACCCGCGTAAGCGCTGAAATCCGCGCACGCTTCTCGGTGCCCTAGCGCTTCTTCGCGGTGAGTCGCGCCTGATTCTCCAACACGCGCGCCTTCACGATTCGCGTGATCAACTCATAGGGAATCGGTTCGTCATACCGGAATCGCAGGTTCCCCTTCTCGCCGGCGTAACTGGCGGACTCGCGCTGGAGCTTCGCATCGCGCACCGGCGGGTAGAAACCGACGTGCTCCTTGAAGCCGCCGAAGTACACCAAAGCGCCGTTGAGCGCGAAACTCGGCATCCGATAGGCAATGCGTTCCTCAGCGCCTGGTGCCGCCTTGCGGATGGTTTTTCGCACACGCTCCAGAATTGCGCGGATCTCTGGCGGATACGTTGCGATATATTCGCCGATCGTGGTGGGTGCAGGCAACGCGGTCTTCATGTCAGCGAGGGGAAGAATGTGCGGGCGCGTCAGTTACTCACCGAGGTGCATAGCGCGCCGCCTCGGCAGGTTTTCTCCAGCCTACATACAACTTCGCGAGCCGTCGACGCGCCAGCACGGTCAGTTCCGCCGAATCGCCACGCGCTGATCGAAGCCGATCGTATGCCGGCAGCAGGAGCCGTTCGGATTCGGCGAACTGGTTGCGCAACATCAAGGCTTCACCCAGTGCGCTGCGACTGGCGGCAATCAGCCAGTGTTCGGGCGGGAGCGCGCGCTCGCGGATGCGCAGGGCGTCGCGCAGCGCGGCTTCACCCGACGCGAGCTGACCCAGCGCGAGCAAACTTTGCCCTTGGAGAATCAGCGTACTGCCAATGGCCGGATGGTCGTCACCAAGCGTGGCTCGCAAGGCCAGCACGTGCGCCGCTTCGTTTGCGGCCAAGGCGTAGCGTTGAGAATCGTGTAACAGCCAACCGAGATTCATGTAACTGCGAGCGGTCTCCGGATGATTCGGGCCGAGTGTCTTCACGCGAATCGCGAGCGCCGACCGGTACAGCGACTCGGCGGCGGGCACTCGACCCTGCGACTGAACGGCGAAGGCCAGAGAATTCAAGAGCGCCGCGACGTCCGGATGCTGCGCTCCGTGCGCCGTCGTGGCGATATCCAGCGCGGCACGCGTCAGCGATTCCGCCTCGACCCATCGCCCACGCTGCCCTTGAATCACGGCAATGTTATTCAGGATGACGGCGATCGATTCGCTGCTCGGTCCGTCCAGTCGGGTCCGAATACCCAAGGCTTCCCGGTTCAGCGCCTCCGCTTTCACCAGATCGCCTTTGTACTGCGTCAGGTCGGCGAGCGCGATGAGCACATCGGCCATGCCACTGCTGTCGGGCTCGTGCAGCGCCCGGTACACGGTGAGCGATTCCTGAAATAGAGAGTCTGCCGGCGCCAGTTCCCCGCGCTCGGAGTACACCGTCGCCAGGTGACGCAGACTCGCTGCGGTTTCCTTCGCCGCCACCGCGCCTCGCGCGCGTCGCAGTGCCAGCGCGCGTTGCAGCAACCGCTCTGCCTCGGGGTATTGCCCGAGGCCCAGATAGCTCAATCCAATGGTGGTCTGCACCGACGCGAGGATCTCCGGTTCGCCGGACAGCGATGAGTCCGCGCGTTGTGCCGCAGCGGCTAGCGCGTCGGCCACCGTGAGATTGGGACCGGAAGCGCGCGGATCGGCGGAACGCAGCATATCCTGCACGAACTGCGTCACGCGATTTGCCTTCGCGGCCTCGGTGCGCGCGCGATCGCGTTCATCAGATGCCACCCGCGCCTGCCAGATGGAAACCGCGGAGGCCGCGACTAACGAAATGACACTCAGCGCGGTCGCCACCACGCCAACGCGATTGCGTCGCGCAAACTTCATGGCGCGATAGCCCATCGAATCGGGCTGTGCGAGCACGGGCTGCCCGTCAACCAGACGCCGAAGGTCATCGGCGAGTTGCTCGGCCGAGGAGTATCGTCGTGTGTAGTCCTTGTGCATGGCGCGCCCGACGATCGCATCGAGATCCGCGCCGAGCCCGGTGCTGGGCGGCGAGTCGGTGAGGATGCGTTGCCGCATTGCCGCTGATGTCATTCCGGCACGGCGAAACGGATGCGAGTCGGTGACGACGGCGAACAGTACCACGCCCAGCGCATACACATCACTGGCCGTCGTGACCGGCGCGCCCAGCAATTGCTCCGGACTGGCATACGCCAATGTGAACGGGCTGGCGTCGACGCCTGTCAGGTCGTGCGCGTGCGCGTCACTGTCCTCATCGGCAACCAGGACCTTGGCGATACCGAAGTCGAGGAGTTTCACAGTGCCGTCGGCGGTGACGAAAATATTTCCTGGCTTCAGGTCGCGGTGGACCACTAATGACTGATGCGCGAAGTGCACGGCGCCACACGTCTGTCGCATCAGCTGCAGGCGCTGCTGCAACGACAATTGATGTGCGCGGCAATACTCGTCGATGGGCACGCCCTCGACGTATTCCATGGCAAAGTACGGCGCGCCCTCGGGTGTGACACCGCCGTCGAGAAGGGCCGCGATATTGCGATGTTCGAGGCGGGCGAGAATGCGGCGTTCGCGACGAAAGCGTTCGACGATTCCGGGCAGCGCTCTTCCGACGCTGATGGTCTTGAGCGCGACGCGCTTGCGGAAGTCGTCGTCGACGCGGTACGCCTCGAACACCGACCCCATGCCGCCGCGACCCACTTCACGCACCACGCGATACGGTCCCAACGCTGCGCCCGCTTCGAGGCCCGCTTCCGAGAGCGGCGATGAATCGTCGACAGCGATCACCGCCGCCGGCCGGGCGAAGCGATCCGTTGCGCTCTCCTGCGCGCGCAGCAGGCTGTCGACCTCGTCGCGCAGTTGGGGATCGAGCGCGTCGAGCCGGGCGGCTCGCATGTCATCTGGGGCCTCCGCAACCGTCTCAAAGGCTTCGCTGACGCGCGTCCACCAATCGCCGGCGGAATGGTCGGGTTCCTGCATGGGCATCGGTCGAGGTTGTGGCCGCTTCGCGCGCAAGTCAAGTTATGGCGACTTTCCGCGGAGGCGAGATGTCGGGTGACCGCACCGGTGACGTGAGCGAACTGCTGAGCGCGGTCGAGACGGGGACACCCGAAGCCCTCGATCGCGCGTTCGCGCTGGTGTACGACGAATTGCGCGCGCTCGCTGAGCGGAGTTTTCGGGCGGAGCGACCCGACCACACGTTGCAGGCCACGGCGCTGGTGCACGAACTGTACCTGCGACTGTCTGTGTTGCCCTCACTGTCGTGGGAGAACCGGCGACACTTTTTCGGGATTGCGGCGCGCGCGATGCGGCAGATACTGGTGGAACATGCGCGCGGTCGCGGCACGATCAAACGGAATGCTGGTCAACTGATCACGTTGCAGGACGATCTGGTGGGCGCCTCGTATGCCGCCGACGATGACCTGGTGAGTCTTGATGAAGCGCTGCAACGACTCGACGCGCTGGCGCCGCGTGCTGCGCGGGTGGTGGAACTGCGGTACTTCGCGGGTCTCAGCATCGAACAGACTGCTGAGACCCTCGAGGTGTCGATCGCCACGGTGAAACGAGATTGGCTTACGGCGCGTGCGTGGTTGCAGCGGGACTTGTCATGAGCCGTGTGTCGGTGCCCGCGAGGACAGAGGGACGCCGACTCGTCCAACGGAGAGTTGGCTAAAACCCCAAATAGCAAAGCTGGAGTGCGTGACCGCGTGAATGACAAATTGCGCTAGAAGAGGTGAGGCTGAGGGTTCCCGTCACCATGCTTGCGGGCAATCCGTTGATCGCGATGACTGTTGCCGTGACGTCTATGCTCGGAGGAGTGCCGGGAGGCACATCAAAAACGACGTGCTGAAACAGGTCACGCGTTCCGACTGGATGCGCGACGATGCAGCGGTAGCGAATGGGTGTGATTCCGGAATAGATGATCGAGCAGTTTGGCGGCAGGGTCACCTGGTTAAATCGCGCGCGCTCGCCGACCCTCAGCACGTTCGGCGGCAGCACAAACTCAACGATGGCCGACGTATTCACCGGCGTGACACCGCGGAAAGTCGCCCTGACTGCCCACGTTCTACCTCCACCATTCATGAGATGGCCCACCCCCCACATACTCGTCAGCGTGTAGCTGACCGACGGCGTCGCCGCCGTA
>JBEBIR010000227.1:0-6108 GCA_040080315.1 Gemmatimonas sp. | reverse complement strand
CTGGCGTTCTCCATGGTGCCGTTTTCGGCCGCATGGTTAGCGCTCGCGGTGTGGCTGGGTCGTCAGTACGCCAAGCGTGAGGCGCGCTGAGCATCAACTCACTACGGATGTTTCTTGGGTAACGGCGGCGGCGTCTTTTCGGCGCCGCCGTGCGCTTTTACGAGCCCCGTATCCAGCAAGTCTCCACCACCAGTACGCTTCGCCACCGCGCGCGTCGCGCTGTCCGCCAGCGCCGTGTTGCCGGTGGCCTGTCCTACCATATAGATGCCATACCATGGCGCCGCATGGTCGGGCACATCCTTGGCCGCCGCTTCGTAGTACTTCATGGCCTGATCGTACTGTTTGAGACGGAACGCGATGTTGCCGCTATCCAGCCGCGCCGCCGCGCTGGCATTGAGCCCCGGCGGGAGTTGATCGGTGGCACCAGGCACGAAGGAGCCGCCAGCATTGGCCGCACCGAGCGGGGTCTTCGGTACGTCGGGGCCGCTGCAGGCCGACGACAGCACCACGACGGCTGCGAACAACGCGCCATGCGAATAGCGAACTGCGAACCTGTACGCTCGAATCACAAGAGCTCCGATACCTGATGGACTTGAAAAGTGAAATCAACCACGAGGGTCGCTAAGGACACTAAGAAACGCTGTGTTGAACAACAAAAGCCGTCCTTCGTGTCCTTGGTGTCCTTCGTGGTAAAATCTGCTAAACAGAAGATAGAGTTCACAGAGTTCGCAGAGTTGTTCCTGTTAAACAGAATGCCGTACTCCGCGAACTCTGCGAACTCTGCGGTGAAACATTCCTGTACTCCGCCGCACCAGCGATCCGTCCTAGAAGCGCCAAGACAACGAAACATACTGCTGCAGCAACCGATCGGTCGCACCCACTTCGCGATACGTCGATAGCATCACGTACCATTGGCGGCCAATGCCGGCGTCGGCGTCGAAGCCGACCCAGGTGGTGCGCACCGGCACCATGCCCTCCGACGCGCGCTGGTCGTCGCGACGGCCGGCGGTTGCTTCAATGCGAATGCGCCCGAACGGATTCACTTCGACCGAACCCGATGTGAGCGTGCCCGTAACCGTGGGGCCCGTGTAGTTCGTGGCCCGCGCGCGCATGCCGATACCCAGCGGCGTGAGCCGGGTGACCGACAGCATCGCCGTGTTGGATTGACTGCGTCCGACCGTCTCGCCGTCGCTGGTGCGCATGTCGGCGCTGGCGTACACGTGGGGGATGCTCATCGACACGCCGCCCCAATAGCCTTTGCGCAGCGCATCGTCGAAGGCCACGTCAGGCGTGAGAAAGTCGCGATAGAGGCGCACGCTGCGACGACTGTCGTACCCGCCGTTCACCGACAGTGACCGGTTGAGCGCCACGCGCAGTGTCGCAAACGTGGACGTGGGCGTGAGGGCCTTCCCCGCTTCCGCCGTCTTCTTCCACCCACGATTCACATCCAGTTCGTGCGTCGCGTAGAGCGACACGACGGGACTGACATAGATCGTCGACAGCAGCGCGAATTCACGATTGACGCCATCGGCGGTATAGGAGCCGACACCGCCCAGTGTGGTCTGAAACATCGAGCCCGAATTGGGCGCGTTGTGCCACTGCAGCCAGGCGCCCGCTTCCTTGATGGCGCCCGATGGACGGAAGTTCAGGAAGTCAGGCTGCGTCCCGCCCAAGGCACCTACGCGCCAGTGCTTGCGATCGATATCCAGCGTGAGTCCGTCAAAGAACCCCAATGGCGACAGCACGCTCGACAGTTGACGTCCTGCGGTGACCCGCACCGGGAACTGCCCGCCGCCCTGATACTCGACCAGCGACTGATACACGCGCGTGCTGCCGTCGATGCGACCGCTGCCGGTCGTCTGTCGGTGCGCGCGCGCGTCAATCAGAATACCCAGCGGTGAGCCGTCCATGCGATGACCTTCCAGTCGCAGGTCGATGGCCGGTTGGGTGAGTCGGCCGCTCGCGCCGGCGCCGGTTTGCAGCGACATATAGCGCAGTCCCACGCGGCCCTGCACGGTGCGCGGTCCCTTCTTGCGCGCATCGGCAACACGCGTGGCAGCCGCCGTTACGCTATCGGTGCGTGGGGTCGCGCTGGAGGCCACGACCACCGCATCGACGGTCGGTGTGAATCGCGCGCTGTCACCGATCACCACGCCACTGCCTCGGGTGATCTTACCCGACGCGCTGGACGACGACACAAACTGCACCTCGAGTACCGCCACCACGGAGTCGCGTCGCATGACATCGACCACGCTCTTCTCGCGCAAGCCGGCCACGCTGCCCGCGTCGATGTAGACCAGCTCACCACTCAGGTAGGTGACGCGGGCCCAGCGATATCGCGGGTCGACCGCAATCTTCGCTGCCACGGCAGGTGCCGCGACAGCGGGTGCCACGACGGCGGCGGGCGCCACCGCCTTCCTCGTCGTTGCCGTATCTCGTGCGACCGGGGCGCTCACCTTGCGCACGGGCGCCTTCACTGGCGCCGTGGCCGGCGGCCTGGACGGCGGAATGCGCGTGGTCGTGGTGGTCTGTTGGGCGTGCAACGAACCGCCCGCCAGCAGCGCGCTCGCGCACAGGGCACCCGCGACGACACGTCGCATCAGCTGTTCCCGCGCGGATGACACGCGTAGCACGCGGCGCTCTCATACCGATACCCGTTTCGACCGCGGTGATCGGCGTCCATCTTCGTCTGATTGTGTTCGTGGCACGACAGACAGGTGAAGACCTTGTAGTTCGACGTGTTCGTGTGGCACTGCGTGCATGTCGTCCACTTGCCGCGATGGCTTCCTGAATAGATCGGGAACCATGGGTCGTGATTGAACGTCGCGCCCGTCCACCGCGTGGTGGTGTGGCAACTCTCGCACGTGATGGGGAATCCCGCGGTGCGATGATTCGGGTTGGTGGTGGCGTTGAAATCAGGTGTGTGACAGGCGCTGCACACCTTGGGCTTGCCGCGATACACGCCGTCGCTGTGACAGGCCAGACACGTCGTCGAGATGTGCGCGCCGGTGAGCGGGAAGGTCGTCGTGTTATGACTCCACGTTGACGGAAGCCACGCGGTCACGGTATGGCAGCTCGTGCACGTCGTGGAGTATCCCAACGACGTGTGACTCGGTCGCGTGGTGGCCGTAAACTCAGTCTGGTGGCACCCGATGCACGTCATCGTCTTGCCGCGGAACACCCCGTCGCCATGACAACTCTGACAGGTGGCTGCGCGATGCGCGCCGGCGAGAGGGAATCGCGTGGCCGCGTGATCGAATGTCGCCGGTGTCCAGGCCGTGGCGGTGTGACACGTTTCGCACGTGGTGGGGAACCCGGACGTGCGGTGGTTGGGACGCGTGCTGGCGTCGAACTGCGGCTGGTGACAGCCGGAGCACACCATGGTCTTGCCCCGATACACCCCATCCGCATGACATCCCAGGCAGCTGGCCGCGCGATGGGCGCCGACCAGCGGGAACCGTGTGGCCGCGTGGTCGAACGTGGCCGGCGTCCATGCGGTTGACGAGTGACACGTCTCGCACGTGGTCGCAATGCCTGAGGTTCGATGATTCGGCCTGGTGCTGGCGTCGAACTTGGACTGGTGACAGCTCACGCAGGTCGTCGGCTTCCCCTTGTACACGCCGTCGGCATGACACGCCTGGCACGTCGCGGCCCGATGCGCACCCAGCAACGGGAAGCGCGTCAAGGCGTGATCAAACCCGGCCGGCTTCCACGCCGTGACCGTGTGGCAGCTTTCGCACGACGTCGAGTAGCCCGACGTGCGGTGGTTGGGCGTGGTCGTGGCGTTGAAGTCCGACTGATGGCAACTCACGCACGTGGTGGGTTTGCCGCGATACACCCCGTCGCTGTGACACGCCGCGCACGTCGCCGCGCGATGTGCGCCTGCCAGCGGGAAACGGGTCAACGCATGATCATAGGTTGCCGGCGACCACGTCGTCGAGGAGTGACACGTTGCACAGGTGGTCGGAATACCCGACGTGCGATGATTGGGCGTGGTCGTCGCGTCGAACTTGCTTTGATGGCAGCTCACACACGCCGTGGGCTTGCCCTTGTACACGCCGTCGGCATGACACTGCGCGCAGTTCACCGCGCGATGTGCACCAACCAGCGGGAACTGCGTCACGTCGTGATTGAACGCGGTGGTCTGCCACCCGTTGGCGTTGTGACAGCTTTCGCACGTCGTGGGAATGCCGGTCGCGCGGTGATTGGGCCGAGTCGAGGCATCAAAGTCGCGCTGATGACAGGACTGACACACACTCGGCTTGCCGGCGTACACACGGTCGCTGTGACAGGCCAGACACGTCGCGCTGACATGCTTGCCCAGCAACGGGAAGCGCGTGGTGCTGTGATTGAACGGTGTCCCGGTCCACCGCTGGGTGCTGTGGCAGCTTTCGCAGGTGGTCGCGAAGCGCGCCTGTGCATGGTGCGGCGCCGTCGTCGCATTGTACGTGCCCTGATGACATCCCACGCACGTCATCGGTTTGCCGCGGAACACACCGTCCGCGTGACAACTGCGGCAACTGAGCGCCAGATGCGCGCCGGTCAGCGCAAACCGCGTCGTGCTGGCATGGTCGAACTGTCCGTGCTCCCACTGCGCTGGCGTATGACACGTTTCGCACGCCGTGGGGAACCCCAGTTGCCGATGATTGGGCTGTGTGGTGCCGTCGTAGTTGCGCTGGTGACACGATACGCACACGGTCGGCTTGCCGGCATACACACGGTCGGCGTGACAGGCCAGACAGGTCTGCGGCACGTGCTGGCCCACCAGCGGGAATCGTGTTTGCGTGTGGTCGAAACGCGCCCCGGCCCACGCGGTCGTCGTGTGG
This sequence comes from Gemmatimonas sp., assembly GCA_040080315.1. Lineage (GTDB taxonomy): Bacteria > Gemmatimonadota > Gemmatimonadetes > Gemmatimonadales > Gemmatimonadaceae > Gemmatimonas. Next base: position 1,282 of record JBEBIR010000227.1, on the reverse strand, counting down.
CACGATTCGCACGTGCTGGCAAAACGCGCCGCGGCGTGATTCGGATTGGTGGTCGCATCGGCCTTCACCTGATGGCAACTGGCGCACGCCATGGATTTGCCGCGGTACACGTTGTCGGCGTGACAGCCGACGCAGGTAACCGCGCGATGATTACCGGTGAGCGCAAACCGTGTGGTAGCGTGATCGAACGGCGCGCCCAGCCACGTCGCCGTGCTGTGGCAGCTTTCACAGGTGGCGGCAAATCCCGCCGCCTGGTGCGGGGGCTTGCTCGTGCGATCCCGATCGGGCTGGTGACAGCTGAGACACGCGGAGGGCGTGCCCGCGTACTGACCGGACTTGTGGCACGAGATACACGTGGCCGCCACGTGCTTGCCGGTGAGCGGATACTTGGTCTGCGTTTGATGGTCGAACTTGGCGCCCTTCCACTGCGCGGTGCCGTGACACGATTCGCACGCCGTCGGGAATCCCTGACTGTGCTTGGGCTCGACCGTCGCGGCGTAATCGGCCTGATGACACGACACGCAACTGGTGCTCCGGCCCGCATACACATTGTCCGTGTGACAACCGGCGCACGTCACCACCTGATGCTTTCCCGTCAGCGCGAACTTGGTGGTGTTGTGGTCGAACGTCGCCCCGGTCCATGTCGAGATCGTGTGGCAGCTTGCGCAGTCTTGCGTGAAATGCGCCGCCACGTGGTTCGGTGACTTGGTCGCCCGGAACATCGGGGCATGACAGCTTTGGCAGGAACTGCTGCGCGCCGCAAACTGCAGTTGCCCCGGGCCCGTGCGGATGTGGCACGATTCGCAGGTGGCAATCGCGTGCGCACCGCGGAGCGGGAAGCGCGAGGCCTGGTGGGTACGAACCGCGGTGCCCCGATCGATGAAGCTTCTGGTGTTGTGACACCGGGCGCAGCTCACGCCAAACTCGCCCTTGTGCGGATCGGAGTGGCAAGAGGCGCAGGTGGACTCGACACCCTTGAAGTCGAGTTGCTTGTGGCACGACATGCAGGTGGCGCGCTCATGGGCGCCAACCAACGGAAACGTGCGCTCGGCGTGGCGAAATGTCGGCGCGATGCGCGCCGGCTTCCATGCGTCTGCCCGATGACAGCTCGCGCAGGCCTCGCGCAGATCGGTGCCGTGCGGCGACGTCACACTCGATGCAGAAACGGCAACCCGCGCGGGCGGCTGCGCCACCGGACGTTGCTGCGCGTCACTGGTCTGAGACGATCCCAAAAGGGCCACGCCCAGCAGCAGTCGTAGCGACCACTTCATTGTGCCCCCTT
>JBEBIR010000226.1:0-6114 GCA_040080315.1 Gemmatimonas sp. | reverse complement strand
TCCGGTCCTCGGCACTTCCAGCCGCCAACGGCATGATTTTCCCTATTTCCATTGTCTCCCGTCTCCAGTCTCTCGTCTTCCGTCTGTAGTTAAAGCAATACATAGCAACTATTTACGACGCTTTCCAACGGTCGGGCCCTCGTGGCCCGACCGTTGCATTTTGGGCCTGTGAGTTCGTGCACCCTTTTCTGAGCACGCCATGCCCGATCCTGTACGTCCGAACGGAATGAGCAGCGCCGCGGCCGCCCTCCAGATGCTGGAGCGGCGACAGCAGGTGTTGTCCAACAACCTCGCCAACGCCTCCACTCGCGGCTTCAAGGCCGAACGGGCCTTTGCCCGAATCATTGGGGATGCGATGGCCACGACCGAGACTGCCCTCGACCTCACGCCGGGCAACCTGACCGAGACGCACAACGCGCTCGACTTGGCCGTCGAGGGCGATGGCTTCTTCGTCACGCAAACGCCTGGCGGCGAGCGACTCGTTCGCAACGGCAGCTTCCGCCTCGACGCTGACCGTCGGTTGGTCGATGCCCAGGGCAATCCGGCGCTTGGCGACGACGGCCCAATCACCCTGCCGCCCGGTGTCGCAGAAATCGACCAGAGCGGACTGGTGAAGGTGAACGGCAAGCCCGTTCAGCGCCTGCGTGTGGAACGCGTTCCGCAGGGGACACAGCTCCAACACGAAGGCGGCACCCAGTTCATACCTGTCGTATCGCGACAGTCTGTTCCTCCCGCCGAGCGCATGGTGCGTCAGGGGTTCGTCGAGGAGTCGAATGTGAATCCGATGTCCGCGATGACCGCGATGCTCGAAGTCCTGCATCGCTACGGCGCCGCGCAGAAAACGCTGTCAACTCTTGATTCGGTTCGCGGCATTGCCGTGACCGATCTCGCCAAGCCCGTCTAACCGAGAACGCCCTACATGAATCCAGCACTGAGCGCCGCCGCGACTGGCATGATGGCGCAGCAGACGCGCACCGAGATCATCGCGAACAACCTGGCCAACGTGAACACGCCGGGTTTCAAGCGCAGCCGCGCACACTTCGAAGATCTGCTGTATCAGACCGTACAGGGCCAGCAGATTCTCGGCGACCCCGACGCGACCACGGCGCCCGCAATTCAGGTTGGACGCGGAACACGCCTGGCCGGTGTTGAGCGCATGAACCAGCAGGGTCCAATCGAACAGACCGGCCGCAATCTCGACATCGCCGTCGAGGGTGAGGGCTTCTTCCAGATTCAGATGCCGAACGGTGAGACGACGTACTCACGCGACGGCAGCTTTCAGATTTCCGATCAGGGACTGCTCGTCACCAGTGGTGGTCAGGCACTCCAACCGCCCATTCGCGTACCCGCGGACTCGGCCGAACTCACGATTTCGGCGACGGGTATCGTCACCGTGCGTCGGGGACAGGACATCCAGCCCACCGAGATCGGACGCATCGAGCTGGCGCGCTTTGCCAATCCGTCCGGATTGCTCGCGCTGGGTCAGAACCTCTACGCCCCTACCGCGTCGTCAGGACAGCCAGTGGTCGGCTTTCCCGCCGATGAAGGGCTCGGCCGCCTGCAGCAAGGCAGTCTCGAAGGCAGCAACGTCGAGATCGTGCAGGAGATGGTGGAGATGATCAGCGCCATGCGCGCCTACGAGATCAACTCCAAGGCCATCAAGACCGCCGACGAGATGGGTCAGATCGCGAATAACATCACACGCTGATGTCGTTGCGCGACGCCGCCCTGCTCGCGTTCGTCGCGATGGTTCCTGTGTCGATGGTATCGGCGCAGAACCCATCGTCGAACGCGGCGCCGCACGTTGTGGCGAGCGACTCAACGGCTCGCGGGGCGACGCGCGTGCGACTGTCCATCGCGACACGCGCACTCCTGCGCGGCGACACGCTCCGCGCCGACGATATTGCCGTGATCGATACCGCCATCGTGTGGCGTTGGTCGACCAGTGCGCCCGATACCACACGCGCACTGCCGGGCTGGATCGCACGTCGACCGATTGCCGTTGGTGAAGTGCTGCGTTATCCCGCCATCGGCGCTCCGCCGGTGGTTCGCGTCGGCACGCACGTGTCCGTGATCTATCAGGATGGCCCTGTGCGCATCCTGCTGACTGGCGTCGCCACGAATACCGCACCGCTCGGCGCCCCCGTCGGCGTGCGCATCGACCCGACGCGTCGGCTCGACGGAATTGCCGTCGCGCCCAACACCGTTCGACTCCGCAGAGACTGACTGCCATGCCTCGCGTCGCCTACACCCTTCGGTTTTCCGCGCCACTGCTTGCCGCGTCGCTTCTATTGATAGGCGCACCGCTCGCCGCGCAGACACCGCCGACCACTCCGCCAGCAACGCCTCCCGCAGGTGCGGGTGCAGCGGCCGCCGCGACGACCGCGTCGACGGCAACCGCGCGTCCGGTGCGCGAATCATGGACCTCCGACCGTCGCAACTTCGCGGTTGGCGATCTCATTACCGTGTTGATCGATGATTACACCATTGCCACGGCGCTCAAGGAAAACACGGCGACCGATACGCGGACACGCGGACTGTCGGCCAGCGCGCGACTGCCAACATCCAGCAAGAATGTAGGGCTGGATACGCGAAACAGCGCCGACCAGCAGCAACGCGGGGCCTCCCGACGCGAGAATCGCTTTCAGAACGAACTGAGCGTGCGCGTCATGGCCATCGCGCCAAACGGACTACTGCAGCTCAAGGGCACGAAGAACATCAACGTCGACAAGTCGGGTCAGGACATCGTGTTTACGGGCTTCGCCAGACCGCAGGACATCTCCAGCTCCAACATGGTGGAATCCAATCGCATCGCCGACGCGCAACTGGGCTACCTCTCGCCCGGACCACTTGGCAAGCCGAAGCAAGGCCTGATCAGCAAAGTGCTGGGAGCGTTCTGGCCGTGATCAACACTACGATTCGAATCGCGCGAGCGCGTCTGGTGCGCCTCTCCCTTCTGGCCGTCGGACTATTGCTGCTGCCCGCGCTTGCCCGCGCACAGGGGGACGTGAAGATCCGCGATCTCACGTCACCAGAGGGCGCGTTGCCCGTGCGCCTGGTGGGCTACGGATTGGTGATCGGCCTCGATGGGACGGGTGACCGCGCCATTGGCGGTCAAACAGCGGGCCAGACTGTTCAAGGTGTCATCAACGTGCTGCGACGCTTCAATATCGAGGTGCCGGCCGAGTTGATCCGCATGCGCAACGTCGCCGCCGTGTTGGTGACTGCAGAAGTGTCTCCCTATCTGCGTTCGAGTGGTCGCTTCGAAGTGCATGTCTCGTCGATGGGCGACGCGCGCTCCCTCAAGGGCGGGGTGTTGTACATGACGCCATTGGTCGCGGATCCGAATGGTCCGCCGCTCGCGACCGCGCAAGGAACCGTGCTGCTCAGCGAAGGGGGGTCCACCACACGCTACGCCACGACCATCGAGACCTCGGCGCGCATTCCGCAGGGCGGAGTTTTGGAGGCCGATCTGCCGCGCCCGACCATCGCCGCGACGTCGCGATTGCTGCTGCGCGAACCAGATCTCGGAACGGCAACGCGAATTGCCACCGCCATCAACGGCGCCTTCGGTGAGAAAACCGCCGTGGTTGAAGACGAGGGTTCGGTGCAGGTCACGCTGGCCGACAGCATGGTGAAGGCCACCGCGTACACACGCATTCGTGAACTCAGCGTGCGACCAGAGCGGGCACCTCGTCTGGTCATTGATGCGAAAGACGGCACCGTGGTTGCCGGCGGCGACATGATGATTGGTACGGCCACCGTCAGTCACGGCGCGATCACGCTGGTGCTTGGTGCCGATGTCGCGGCCGACACCAGCGCAGTCCCAGGCAGCGTGCGACTTCCAGCCAATATCTCGGTGCAACGGGTCGCGGCGGCGCTGCACGCGGTGCGCACGCCACCCTCCGAAATCGCGGCGATCTTCGCCGCACTGCGTGAAGTCGGTGCACTCACGGCCGAGGTGATCGTCCGATGATCGATCCCATCGGTCTCGCGGCGACGACGCCGAAGACGACCGACAGCCGAGACGCGAAGCTCAAGAAGGCCGCGCAGCAGTTGGAAGGCGTCTTTATCCAGCAGCTGTACAAGTCCATGCGCGACACCGTTCCACAGCAGGAAGGAATCGTTTCAGGCGGGGCCGGTGAAGAAATCTTTACCGGACTACTGGATCAGCACCTTGCTGCCGAAACTCCCAAGCATTGGGAAACCGGACTCTCCGACGCGCTCTATCGCCAGCTGCGCCGAGGACTGCCAGTGGATACCTCGGCCGCGGCACCTGCTGCGCCGACGCCGAACTCTGTCACTTCCGCACTCTGATGTCGACCACCATGCTCACCCAGGACGCCGCGCCGCACTTCGGACCGCCTACCGCGGTCTTGCTGGAAGCGTTGCATGACGCGCTGATCAGTGAGCGTCGATTGCTCGACGAGCTCATTGCGCAAATGCGCCGTCAACGTGCCGCGGTTGGTACGGACGATATCCAGGGCGTTGACGACAGCACCTTTGCGACGCATCGAGTCCTGGCCACGCTCGGTCAGGCACGGCAGCGTCGTCGGCAACTCAATGTGTTGCTGGGCGGCAGTGAAGACTGCAAGCTGCGCGACCTTGAAGAACAACTGGGCGATCAGTTCGACAGTCGCATTCGCGATGCGCGCCAGCGACTGCAGCAGGCTGCTGATGTGCTGACTCGCGAAGTCGGCATGAATCGCAAGCTGCTGCGCGAAGCGCTGTCGTCGAATGGCCAGCATGTGCGCACGCTCGCCGGTGGGCCGGCCACGTCGTCAACCTATGCGCTTGAAGGGGCGGTTCCGGTCGCCACGGGCGCGCCGCGCGGCATTCTCGTGAATCGGACCGCCTGACCATGAGCTACGGGTTGTTCGGCATCGCCCGCAGTGCGCTGCTGACGCACCAGACGGCGCTCCAGACGATCTCGCAGAACATCGCGAACGCGGAGACGCCCGGCTACTCGCGTCAGGAGGCCGTGCTCTCGGCCAACACGGCCGTGCGCATGCCGAATGGCATCGTGGGTACCGGCGTGCATGTCGACACGATCATCCGCCGGCGCAACATCATGCTGGACGACAGCTATCGCACGGCGGCTGGGCAGTCAGGTCAGGCAGAGATGCGCAATGGTCTGCTGAGTCAGATGGAAGGCGTGTTCGGCGAGCCCACCGACGTTGGCATGACCAATGCGCTCGACCAATTCTGGAGTTCGTGGAGCGATCTGGCCTCGTCGCCCAGCAGTGGCTCGGCGCGTTCGGTGGTCCAGCAGCAAGGCCGGCAGGTCGCACAGCTCTTCAACAGCTACGACACGCAGCTGACACAGCAGCGCACGTCGTCCATTGAGCGCCTGTCGGGCACGATCGCGCAGATCAATGCCTACGCAAAGCAGGTGGCCGATCTCAACGGTCAGATCATGACGTCGGAGAGCGGCGGCGACAGTGCCAACGACCTGCGTGATCAGCGCGACCTGGCCCTCGACGGCCTCGCCACGATCGCGGGCACTCGCGTGATCAATCAGGCCAATGGCACCGTCGCCGTGCTGCTCGGCAACTCGACGATGGTGGACGGCAACAGCGCGCGTCTCGTGTCGATGCAGTTTGATCTTCCCGTGCCGCCACCGGCAGTGACGCCCAGTGACATCCCGATTCGCCTGCGACTGGGCGATTCGCCCGATCGATTGACGGCACCGGGTGGTGAACTCAAGGCCCTCGTTGACGTCGTCAACAAGGATATTCCGGAACTGCGCGGACGCCTCGACTCCATGGCCGCGTCACTCGTCACGGCGGTGAACACCGCGCACACCGCGGGATTCGTCTTTACAGGGAACACCATCCCCGGTACCGCCGCCGGCAACTTCTTTGATGCCGGCACGGTCCTCACTCCGGTGCGGGCCGGCACCATAGCGCTCGACTCGGTCATCGCCGGCGATGCATCGCAGATCGCCGCCAGCGCCGACATCAACGCGCCTACCGACAACACCGCGGCGCTCGCATTGAGCGCCCTGCGCTCCACCGGTGGCACCGTCAGCTACACCAACCCGAACGGGATCGTTGAAACGGGCAGCTTTCTGGGGTTCTTCCGCAGCACCGTGACGTCGCTGGGCATCAACGT
>JBEBIR010000225.1:0-6114 GCA_040080315.1 Gemmatimonas sp. | reverse complement strand
TCACCACGAAAAAGTTCACCCGTCTGACCGACGAGAACTACCCGAATGTCGTGCTGTCCGATGACGCGAAGGTGGGCCTGCAGTCCACCGGCGTCCCCTACGATCTGCAGCGCACCTGGGGCGATGGCGCCACCGATGTGTACGTGGTCGATCCGGCGACGGGCGCGCGGAAGGAAGTCGTGAAGGCAATCAGTGGTCAGGCACAGCTTTCCGTTGGCGGGAAGTACGTCACATGGTACCATGAGAAGGAGTGGTATTCGTACAACATTGCCACGGGGAAGACCACCGATTTGACCAGTGCACTCAAGAGCGTGCGCTTTGAGCAGGAAACGTGGAGCACACCGGGTAATCCCGCTGCATGGGGCATTGCCGGCTGGACGAAGGACGATCGCTCGCTGCTGATCAACGATCGATTCGACATCTGGGAGCTTGATCCGGCGGGCGTGCGCGCGCCGGTGGTGCTCACCGATTCACTGGGTCGTCGCGAGAACATGACGTTGCGCATCATCGCGCTCGACGCGGATGAGGACATTCGATTCCTCGACACAGCCAAGCCAACGTGGCTGTCGGCATTCGATGAGGAAACCAAGGAGAGCGGGTTCTACCGCGCTCGACTGGACGCCCGCCGCGCACCGGAGAAAGTGCTGATGGATCCGGTGCGGTATGGAAATCCCACGAAGGCCGAGAACGCCGACGTGTATATGCTCACCAAGAGCACGTTTGTGGATTTCCCGAACCTGTATGTGGGGTCGAGCGTGGCGACTGCGAACACCAGAATCACCGACGCGAACGCATTCCAGAAAGAGTACAGCTGGGGCAGCGCAGAACTGGTGACGTGGAACAGCGCCGATGGTGTGCCGCGGCAGGGCATCCTGTACAAGCCGGAGAACTTCGATCCGTCCAAAAAGTATCCGATGATCACCTATTTCTACGAAGATCTGTCGGACGGACTGTACTCGTATATCGCGCCGAACGGTGGGACCTCGGTCAACATCACGCACTACGTGTCCAACGGGTACCTGATGTTCGAGCCGGACATTTACTACGAGGACGGACACCCGGGGCAGAGCGCACTCAAGTCCATTGTTCCCGGTGTGCAGAAGCTCATTGACCGGGGCTTCGTGGATCAGAAGAAGTTGGGGTTGCAGGGTCACTCGTGGGGCGGCTATCAGATCGCGTACATGATCACGCAGACCAACATGTTCACGGCGGCCGAAGCGGGTGCGCCGGTGTCGAACATGACCAGCGCCTACGGTGGTATTCGCTGGGAGAGCGGTGTGAACCGCGCGATGCAGTATGAGAGCGGTCAGAGCCGTATCGGCAAGTCGCTGCAGGAAGGGCTCCCATTGTACCTGGAAAACTCGCCGCTCTTTCATCTCGACCGCGTGCAGACACCGCTCTTGATCTTGCACAACGATCAGGACGGGGCGGTGCCGTGGTACCAGGGAATCGAGATGTACATCGGCATGCGTCGGCAGGGTAAAGAGGCGTACCTGTTCAACTACAACAACGAATTGCACGGTATTCAGGGTCGCGCCAACCAGAAAGACTGGGCAAACCGGATGCAGACGTTCTTCGACGTGAAGTTGAAGGGCGCACCGGAGCCGGAGTGGATGACGAAGGGGATCGCCGCGAAGGACAAGGGGAAGGATCAGTTGGCGAAGCCCGTCATCCGTCCGTAGGAACGCGAGCGCATGCGACGTCTGCTCGAGGACAGCGCGCATCGCGCCATCCGATATCTCGAAACCATCAACGATCGTGCCGTGGCGCCATCTTCGGCGGCTGTGGCCGAGATCGCACGCTTTGACACGCCGATGCCGGCGGCACCGTCCGATCCGCTGGAGACGATCGCGCTGCTGGATGAAGTCGGTTCACCCGCCACCGTTGCGATGGCGGGCTCGCGGTTCTTTGGATTCGTGATTGGTGGCGCACTCCCGGTGACGGTCGGCGCTAATTGGCTCACCACGGCGTGGGATCAGAACACGGCACTGCACCATGTCACGCCGGCGCTCGCCGTGATGGAGCAAACGGCGCTGCGCTGGCTGGTGGAGTTGTTTGGGCTTCCGGTTGGTTGCGGTGGTGCGTTTGTTACCGGCGCGACGGTCGCGAACTTCACCGCGCTGGCTGCCGCGCGTCATTCGCTGTTGGAGCGCGTCGGGTGGAATGTCGAAGCCGACGGACTGTTCGGCGCGCCGCCCATCACGGTCGTGGTGAGCGAAGAGATCCATCCGAGCGCCACCAAAGCGCTTGGTATGTTGGGATTGGGACGTTCGCGCGTGACCACCGTCCCGGTGGATGCGCAAGGTCGCATGCGCGCGACCAGGCTGCCGGCGATGTCCGGGCCGACGCTGGTCTGTGTGCAGGCCGGCAACGTGAATACCGGCAGCTTCGATCCCATCGCCGACGTTGTCGCGGTTGCCCGGGATGCCGGTGCGTGGGTGCACGTGGATGGCGCCTTCGGATTGTGGGCCGCGGCGGTACCGTCACGCGCGCATTTGGCGCACGGCGTCGCACTCGCCGACTCATGGGCGACCGATGCGCACAAGTGGCTCAACACTCCGTACGACTCGGGTATTGCGCTGGTGCGCGATCCGCATGCGCTGCAGGCCGCCATGGCCATTACGGCGGCGTACCTGCCAACCGAATCACCGTTTCGCAATCCAGCGGATTTTACTCCGGAGCTATCTCGTCGCGCCCGCGGCGTGGACGTGTGGGCGGCACTGCGACAGCTCGGAACATCGGGCGTGGCGGAGATGATCGATCGCTGCTGTCGTCATGCGACGCGTTTTGCCGAGGGGTTGAAGCATGCCGGCTACGAGATCCTGAACGACGTCGTGCTCAATCAGGTGTTGGTGGCGTTCGGTGATCCGGCCATGACGCAGCGCGTGATCACCGCAGTGCAGGAAGACGGCACCTGCTGGTGCGGCATCACCCAGTGGCAGGGGCGGACCGCCATGCGCATCAGTGTGTCGAGTTGGGCGACGACTGAAGCGGATGTGGAATTGAGTCTTGCGGCGATCGTGCGGGTCGCGGCGCGCTGTATGCGATAACTTGCACGCGTCATGTCAAAATCACTCGGTGGTGCGTTCACGGCGAAGCTGTTTCGCTACCCGGGGAAGGGCGGCTGGACGTTTGCGACAGTCCCCGACCGCTATGCGCCGCCGGTGACACACGGGTGGGGGCGCACGCCGGTCACGGCGACGGTCAATGGCACCACGTGGGAGACAAGCGTGTGGCGCGGCAAGGATGGGCGCACCCTGCTGGCAATTCCCAAGCAGGTGCGTGGCGACATGGGTGATGGCGATGCGGTGAAAGTGCGCATCGCGTTTCGTTCGCTGTAATGCGGCGTTGACATGACCCAACGCCAGACACCGATCGAGCACGCGAAATGGGCAAACGTGGCGCCGATTCTCGCGATGAATGTTGGTTTTCTCAGCCCGCTGTTGCTGTTCTGGTCGTCGGTCTGGGGTCCGCTCCGTCCGTACGCCGACGTCGGTCCGCTTTCGCCGACGCCGATGCCGTACGTGATCCTGCTCGCTCTCTCTGTGGGCACCTGGTGGCTGCCGAGTTTGTATCTGCGTGCTCGGGGATGGGAACGCGACGGACGAGTCTATCGCTGGCTTGGGGTGCGCGCGTTTCGCGCGCTGGTTCCCGACGGTGACTGGGTCAATCGTCGCCGACGTCGTCGGCAGTCCGACTTTCGCGTGGTCGCCAACCGTGCGCAGGCCAGCGCGTTCCTTGCCCGGACTGAGGCCAGCGAGCGCGGGCATACGATGTTTCTGTGGGCGGGCATCGTGAGCGCAGTGTACGCATGGCAGATTGGGTGGCACGGGTGGGCGCTGCTGTTGGCCGTGGGCAACCTGCTGGTGAACGCGTATCCCATTCTACTGCAACGGTACACGCGCGGACGCATTTGCCGAATGATGGGTATGGCCGATCGGCTGTAGTGCCCGCGTGCGATCAACCGAAGGGAGGGTAGTGCCGATGTCGCGAGAGATTCCCCGATGCATGGTTCTGATCTGCAGCGCGGGACTCGTCGGTTGCCTGACGGGCGAAACCGATGTCGCCGTGGCGACGGATTCGATTGCACACACGCCGACGGTCATTGCGGAAGACGTCGGTCGGTCATTCACGGAATTTCGCCTGCCCGCATCGAGTGCAGGGCATCTGCAGCACGTAGGGTTACGGTTGAAGTTCATCGCCTGCGGTTCTACTGGCGAAGCGCAATCCGTGTACGACAATGCCACCGACGACGCGAACGCGCTGCTGCGCGAACTCGACAGCGCGAACGAGGGTATCAATGTCGTGATGCGCCTGAAGGACAATCGCATCGCGCAGATCCGATACGGCGCGTCCGAAGGTGTCGGGTGCGACCGATTGCCTCCGGAAGGCGAACTGGATGCGAAGGGCAACGAGCCGTTCTGGTCGCTGCGCATCGGCGGCGACTCGGCACGCGTGCGAACACCGGAGCGTCCCGATGGCGTGTTGTACATCGGTGGGCGCTGGTCTCGTGACGACGCACAGCACTGGCGGTATGCTGCCCACCGCGCGGATTTAACGAGCGATACCCTGACGGTGTCGCTCACTGAAGTGCGCTGCATTGATAGTATGTCGGCGGCGCGGTATCCGTTTCAGGTGACGCTCATCCGCGCTGGGGCAACGCTGACAGGATGCGCACTGGAGGGACGCCGAGCATTTCTGCCGTGACGGCGTCTGATCTCGAGAGTGCCGGTGCAACTCCGGTGCTGCTGTACGACGGGGCCTGCGGGTTGTGCGCGCGCAGTGTGCAATTCATGCTGGCCCACGAGTCGCCCACACGCCGCGCGGCGCTGCGATTTGCCGCGCTCGAGAGTGCATTCGGAGCGGGGGTGCGCGCGCGTCACCCGGAGATTGCCTTTGTGGATTCCGTCCTGTGGTACGAGCCGTTGTCAGACGACGCGAGCCGAGTACGAGTCCGCAGTGCCGCCGCGCTCGCCATGCTGGCGCATCTTGGCGGCGCGTGGCGGGTCCTTGCGGCCATTGGTGCGTGTGTCCCCCGGCCGCTGCGTGACGCGATGTACGATGCCATCGCGCGTCGGCGGCTGAATATGGTGTCGCGGGCGTGTCTGTTGCCGTCGAGTGCTGACCGTCATCGATTTCTGCGCTAGCTGGCGCCTGTCCTGAAATACCTCGTTCGCGATTCCCTCAGCGCCACGGACGGCTCCCTCACCGCGTTCGCGCCAGACACTCGCTGGAAGGAGGGCTGAGCAGGTGAAGGTAGTGAGCGTGGGAGGGGTGAGCCGGTGAGGGTAGGTTCTGCCCTCACCGGCTCGCCGCTCCCGCGCTCACTACCTGGTGTCGATCCTGACATGCCTCGTTCGCGATGGGCGAATCACAGACGAGAGACGGAGGACCGGAGACAGCAGACACAGGCACTGTCGGCCGGAACGCGCTCGCGGGTAGTTTGCGGGTTCACCACTTCCCACACCGATGTCGCTCAATCGCCTGACACGACGCCTGCACTATTGGGCCAGCTTTGCCGTCGCACTTCCCATCCTGGTGATCTTCTCGACAGGGATTCTGCTGCAGCTCAAGAAGCACTGGTCCTGGGTACAGCCGACGGAAATTCGCGGAACCGGGACCACGCCACTCGTCGGATTGCAGGATGTCTTCGCGACGCTGCAGCGCGAGCCCACGCTCGCTGTCAGGACGTGGGACGACATCAGTCGAATGGACATCCGCGCCGAGCGGGGGCTGGCGAAGGTGACCCTGACAAGCGGCTGGGAAGCGCAGGTCGATCTGGGCACGGGCAAGCTGCTCCACACCGCGTATCGTCGCTCAGATCTTATCGAGTCGCTGCACGATGGATCGTACTTTGCAGGCGACTGGACCAAATTGGGGCTGTTCCTTCCGGCGGGGCTGGTCCTTGCCTTGCTCTGGGTCACCGGACTCTGGATGTTCTGGGTGACGTGGAGCGCGCGCCGGCGCCGGCATGCGTCGCTCAAGTAGCAGTCGGTGAAAATGCTTGAGAGAGTCACGATTGCAGCCTATCGTTGTCGCCCGCTCACCCTCGCTTCCCACGACCATGCTTAAGAAAATCCTCCTCGGTGTTGCCGTCTTCGTGGTTGGCGTGCT
>JBEBIR010000224.1:0-6148 GCA_040080315.1 Gemmatimonas sp. | reverse complement strand
AGCGCGAGACGCTGGCCTTGATGACGGAAGTCGTGGTGGAAGAAGCGCCGCGCCATGACGTCGTGGCCATCAGTGGTCCTAGCTTTGCCGCGGAGGTGGCGGCGGGGCAACCCACGGCGTTGGTGGCGGCCAGTGCATCGCTGCCGGCGGCTCGACTGGTGCAACAGGCACTCAGTGCGCCCGCCTTTCGCGTCTACACGAGCGACGATGTCGTCGGGGTGGAGTTGGGCGGCGCGCTCAAGAACGTGATGGCGATCGCCACGGGCATTCTCGATGGACTCGGACTTGGCTTCAATCCTCGCGCGGCACTCATCACACGCGGCCTGGCGGAAATGACCCGACTCGGATTGGCGTTGGGCGCGCGAAACGAAACGTTTGCCGGTCTCGCCGGACTCGGCGATCTGGTGCTGACGTGCACCGGCGCACTGTCGCGCAATCGCGCGTTGGGCGTGGCGATTGGTCAGGGGCAATCGCTGGAGGACGCGTTGGCGGGGAAGGACAGCGTAGCGGAAGGCGTGCTGAATGCGCAGAGCGCGCGAGCACTCGCCGAGCGCGCGGGTGTGGAGATGCCGATCATCGAGGCAACGTATCGGATCCTGTTCGAGGGACAGTCTCCACGCGAGGCCATTGCCGAACTGATGGCGCGCGAGCTTCGCGCCGAGCGGGACTGACCGATGGCAGCGCGCGGCGAACCGGTCCAGGAGTTCTATTCGATTGGTGAGGTGTGCGCGCTCACCGAGCTCAAGCCGCACGTGCTGCGCTATTGGGAAAGTCAGTTCAAGTTGCTGAATCCGGCAAAGAATCGCAGCGGCAACCGCGTGTACGCGCGACGTGAGGTGGAATTGATCCTGCTGGTGAAACAGTTGTTGTACACCGAAAAGTACACCATCGACGGGGCGCGCCAGAAACTGGATGAGCATCGCAAGGGCGGCTCGCTACGCGCGGCCGCGCGAGGCGCACTGCAGGTGCAGTCGATAGAATCCCTTGAACGCGAGTTGGCCGAATTGCAGGCCGTCCTCGACGATCGCGCGGCGCCCGTGCCGCGCTCCACGACACCTCCGCCGTCCGAGCGCTGACCAGATCCATGCGAATTCTTCTCAGCAACGACGACGGAATACTGGCGAAGGGACTGGGCGTGCTCGAGCGCGCCTGTCAGCCGCTCGGCGAGTTGACCGTGGTCGCGCCGGATCGAGAGCAGAGCGCGACCAGCCACTCGCTGACACTGCATCATCCGCTGCGTCCGGTCCAACTGGGCGAGCGACGGTGGCAAGTGGACGGCACGCCCACCGACTGTGTGATGCTGGCCTGCGAGGCGCTGATGGATGCGCGTCCGGACGTCGTCATCAGTGGTATCAATCACGGCCCGAACATGGGCGAGGATGTGCTGTATTCCGGCACCGTCGCTGCGGCTATGGAAGGACTGTCGCTCGGTATTCCGAGCATCGCCGTGTCATTCGCCGGCAGCATGCTGCGCGCTGATGCGCTGCTGGACACGCAGGTGGAGATGCTGACGGTGTTGTTGCAGCGACTGATCACGTTGCCCGACTTTCCGCCGGAAACGCTGCTGAATGTCAACCTGCCGTCGATTGCCGCCGATCAGGTGAAAGGATATCGACTCACGCGGTTGGGTCGACGCGTGTTCAGCGATTCCATCACGCGCATGAAGGATCCGTGGGGCCGCGATATTTTGTGGATTGGCGGCGGATCGGTGGAGTGGAGTGGTCCGGAAGACTCGGACTTTCGCGCGGTGCACGACGGCTACGTCTCCGTGACGCCGCTGCATCTCGACCTGACACATCGCGATGTGATCAACACGGCGAGCACCTGGTGGCGAACGCCGTAGAGCCGGAGTTCCGCGGCGCGCGTCGGCGCCTGATCGAGACGCTGCAAGACAAGGGGATCAAGGACCTTGCCGTCTTGCGGGCGATCGATCAGGTGCCACGTCATCTGTTCGTGCCGCCGAGCGTGCGCCACCGCGCCTACGAAGACAGTGCGCTGCCGATCGGGAACGGTCAGACCATTTCGCAACCATTCGTCCACGCGAGAGCGTTGGAACAACTCCTGCTGACGGGACGCGAAAAGGTGCTCGAGATTGGCACCGGTTCCGCCTATCAGACGGCGCTGTTGGCTGAACTCGCCGCGCAGGTGTTTTCCATTGAGCGATTTCCCGCGCTGCTTGACCGTGCACGCGTGATGCTGACACAGCTCAATATTCGGAACGTATCGGTCCTGCTGGGTGACGGCACGCTGGGGTGGCGAGAGTACGCACCGTACGATGCGATGGTCGTGAGTGCTGGCGCGCCGGCGGTGCCCCCCGCATTGGAGGAGCAGCTGGCGGAGGGTGGTCGATTGCTGATTCCACTGGGTGACCGCGAAGAACAGATGCTGACGCTCCTGGTCCGTCGGGGCGAAACGATGGATCGGCGTGACATCACCCCGGTCCGCTTCGTCCCTTTGATTGGGGCGGGTGGTTGGCCGTCCTAGTCGCGCCGCAGATCCTCGCGTTTGCGAGTGGTCGCGCGGTGTCGCATCTTCGCCCCACCTTGTCCCGCTTCACCTCGAGCGCGTCATGACCATTCGACCGTCGAACATGCCTGAGCTGCACGTCGCATCGGCGGATTCCGCCGTCGTGGAACACGGACTGCGCGAGACCGGGCCATATGCGCTTCCCGCGTCGGAGGCCGGCCATGCGGTCGATGCGGTGCTTATCGACGCCATTCGCGCGACCGTGAGGCCGTACGTGCCGGCACCGTGGCGCGGCCGTCCCGAGATAGCGACGGACCTTCCGTGGATCGACGCGTTCCTCAACGAATCACGCGAGGATGTGGCCGACGAGATCGTTGTTGAGTCGGTCGCTGCAGTGCCGACAGAAGCCCCTTCGTTCGTCGTCGCGCTGGAAGCGGTTGCCGCCGAAGAGCCGCTATTGGTCGACGCGTTGGAAGCGGTTGCCGGTGAAGAGCTGACAACCGTTGGTGCGACGGCGGACTCGGTGGAGTTGCCGTCTGATGCGTGGCCGCTGGATGACGCCGGCGCGACGATGCGCGCGCTTGCCGACGAACTGCTGGCCCGTGAGCCTGCGACCAAAGCCATTGACGAACCGACGACGATGGGCGACCCGCCGGTGGCCTCGACACCGCCGCTGCCGATGTGGGGCGACGATGACATGATGGACATCATGCCGGTCAAGCCCTCTCGCGCGTCGGTGGAGAGCACTGAGCACTGGGCGGAGCGTGCGAGGCGGGAGACCGAGCGGGCAGGGAGCCCCGAGGCGGCGGCGCTGGCACTGGAGTCGCTTGCTCGCCGCATTCGTGACGGCGAGATCGCGCTACCGGGCTACACCAGCGATATGGGCGATGCGGCGGCGTTGGCCACCGCGCTCGCTGCGCTGCTCAGCGTGCGACGCTAGCGAACCGCCGCATCGACGCGCATGGCGTGCGAGTATCGCGCGTTCGGACGAGTGCAGGGCGTCGGCTACCGCTGGTTCGTACGCGAGACGGCACACGCGATCGATGTGAGCGGGTGGGTCCGCAATGAGCCGGACGGCTCGGTGTGTGTCGTGGCGGCCGGATCGACGGAACAACTCGAACACCTTGAACGCGCGCTCCGCTGCGGTCCGCCCGGTGCAGACGTTCAGCGACTTGTGGTGCGACACGCCGATGAACACGACGACCTGATGGCCTCGCCCGAGGCGGGGGCACCGAACGCGCACACCAAACCGTTTGCAGTGGTCCGCTCAGGTTCCCGGACGTAGCTTCTCGCGCATGTCCGATCAGATCGCTCAGCGCGTCCGCGCCGCCACTCGGGAGGTGCCGGATTTCCCGTCCATTGGCATTGGATTCAAAGACATCACGCCGGTGCTTGCGGATGCGGCGCTGACGGCCGATGCGATTGGTGCGATGTCCGGGCCGTTCGAGCACGAGGCGATTTCGCACGTGGTGGCAATTGAAAGTCGCGGCTTCATCTTCGGCATGCCCATCGCCCTTCGACTCGGCGCGTCATTCGTGCCCGCGCGCAAACCGGGGAAGCTCCCCTGGAAGACAGTGAGCGAATCGTATGCGCTGGAGTACCGCGCCGACGTGCTGGAGATGCATCAGGACGCGCTTGGCGCGGGCGCTCGCGTGTTGATTGTTGATGACGTGCTGGCAACCGGCGGGACGGCGGCCGCCGCGGCGCGACTGGTGACGCAGCTTGGCGGAGTCGTGGTAGCGCTTACCGTGTTGAGTGAGCTGACGTTTCTTGGTGCGCGCGAACGACTGCCGTTCCCGATTCACAGCCTGGTGCGATACGACGTCTGAGTGTGCCGCTGGCGTTCGGGGCTGGGCGTCGGATAACTTCGAGCGAGGCGACTTCGGCCCGCGTGCCACGCAATTGCCCCCGTAGCTCAGTTGGATAGAGCAGCAGTTTCCTAAACTGTTGGTCGCCGGTTCGACTCCGGCCGGGGGTACTGACACCATCTCGATCGACTATGTTTAACGGCTGTCGTTGTCTCCCAGACAGGGCCCTCTTGTCCGGTCAGTCTCCCTCCAGCACGCACTACGCATGTCGCAGGCATCGCGCCCCTCGTCCCGCTCGACCGGTCTGTCCGACGATCCGCTTGAGAACCTGTCAGCCTGGTTTCAGCTGAACCAGAAGCCCATTCTCATTGCGGTCGGCGTCGTAACCATTTCGGCCGCCGCGATATTCGGCTACCGCTGGATGGATGGGAACAAGCGCACCGACGCGTCGAATGCCTTGTACAAGGCAACAGCCCCCTTGGGGGAAGGCAAGCTGGCCGAAACGGCGGTCGAGCTTCAAAAGGTGGTTCAGCGCTTCGGCGGCACGCCATCGGGCTCGCAGGCCGCGATGATGCTTGGCCAGGTGTACTATGATCAGCTGAAGTATGCCGAGGGTATCGCCGCCCTCGAGAAGGCCAAGGGATCCGCCGGTAGCGCTTTTGAGGCATCCATCGAGGCGCTGATCGCGGTCGGTTACGAGGCGCAGGGCAAGCCGGAGGTCGCTGCCCAGCACTATGCGCTGGCTGCCTCGGCGTCCAAGTTCCCGCTGGACAAGGCCGCGAACCAGGCCAATCAGGCGCGCAACCTGACGACCGCCGGAAAGACCGCCGAAGCCCGCAAGCTCTGGGAGGAGCTGGCCAAGCAGGAGGATCTCCCGTTCGCCCAGGAGGCGCAGGTGCGCCTTGGCGAGTTGTCGGGAGCCGGCAAGTAACTGCGCGCGTGACTCTGAACAACAGAGGAGAGACGAAGGACTGAAGACGGCAGACGCAGACTCCGCGGGTCTTGGTCTTGAGTCTGCTGTCTCCAGTCGTCCCGTCTGCTGTTCAGTTCACTGCATGCTGGGCCCGTGCAGGACGCCGACGCGGATCGCGCCAGCAGCGCGACTGGACAGGACCAATATCGGGGCAGAAGTGGTTCAATTCTGAGATGATTAACTGCGCATAATACATGTTATGTAAACCATAGTAGGTGGATAACTGTGGGAAATCCTCTGCCTCAATGTGTGTTGACAGAACTGATACAATGCCCAAACCTATACTGAGTAGGCGTTTAGACGCGTAGCTTCTACCAGAATATCATGTGAATGCTCACGAATCGGTCGAGCTGTGCACCTGTCCACATCTCATTCGACGAATCGGCACCGGTTTGCTTGCACACGGCGACAGCACACGGATTTTGTCCCGCGATGACCGTCAGTCCGACACCGATTCGATGTGCAGATCGCTGATGGCGCCGCGGAAAACCACTCGACCTTCGCCGCGCAGTGTCGGGTGCCAGGAGCCTTCGCGGCGCTCCAGGGACACTTCGAGATCGCGACCGGAGCTGGTGCGAATCCTCACCGGCGACATCTCAATTCCCCATGTCAACAGGAGGATTGCCGTGGCCACCGCACCGGTGCCGCAGGCAAGCGTTTCGCCCTCGACACCGCGCTCGAAGGTCCGGTAACGCCAGAGTCCGCTGCCCAATGGCGACACCCAGTTCACGTTGGCCCCGTGTGGGCCGGCTTCTGGATGATGACGCAGAAGTGGTCCGCGGGCGGTCAGGTCTACCAGTTCGGCGTTTTCGCAGAGCACCACCAGGTGTGGTATTCCGGCCGTCACGAGGCCCATACGCTGTTCACCGCTCACCAGATCGATAGCCACGTGGCTCGTCGG
>JBEBIR010000223.1:0-6149 GCA_040080315.1 Gemmatimonas sp. | reverse complement strand
ACTTCCTGGTAGTAGCTGCGTCCGGTCAATCGCTCGATGATCATGCCGAGCACGATGTAGTTCGTATCCGAATACTCCCAGCCTTTTCCCGCTGCAAACGGCGCCGTGGTGCCAAACAATGCGCGTAGACGCTCCACCGGCGTCCACACCTTGAACGGCTCCACGCGCAGTCGTGCTGTCACCGAAGGCTGGAATTCATAGCGCACGAGACCACTGGTGTGCTGCATGATCTGCCGCACCGTCGCGTCGCGGCCATTCGGCAGCGAGTCAAACCACGGCGCATGCCCGAGATAGCGCGAGATGGGTGCGTCCAGATCAAGCAGCCCTTCGTCAACCATCTGCATCGCCACAGCGGACACATACGTCTTCCCCACACTGCCCTGCAACAATCGGTCGTTAGTGGTCAGCACCGTTTTCCTGACGGTATCCGAATACCCACTCGCCGCCGCAACAACGCGCCCATCCGCCATCACCACCGCCACCGACAACCCCGGCCACCGCTGCGCAACCCGAATCGAATCCGCAATCCGCTGCAAACTCACCCCAAGTTCGAGTAGTTCCTTCGTGTCCTTCGTGTCCTTCGCGGTAGAAATTGCAGGTGAAGTGCGCTGCGAACCCGTCGCCGCACACCCCGCCGCAAACACCAGCAGCAGCCCGCCCAGCAGTCCCCGCATCACGTCACCGCGAACGGTCGTTCCAGACTCGGCGATTGCGGTGTAAACAACTCCGCACCGTTCTCGGTGATCACCATGTCGTCTTCCAGACGAATGCCGAACTCACCCGGGATGTAGATACCCGGTTCATCGGAGAACACCATGCCCGGCTTGAGTGGCAGCGTGTTGCCCTTCACCAGATACGGCCACTCGTGACCATCCATGCCCATGCCGTGTCCCACGCGATGGCTGAAATATTTGTAGCCAGGACCGAAGCCCGCATCGACAATCACTTTACGCGCCGCCGCATCAACCGCTTCACACGGCAAGCCCGGACGCGCAGTCTTGAGCGCGGCCGTTTGTGCGCGATGTTCAATCTCGAAGACGTCCTTCATGCGTTGCGTCGGCTTGCCCAGCACGAACGTGCGTGAGATGTCCGAGCTGTATCCTTCCACTTTGCAACCGCCGTCAATCAGCAGAATGCTGCCTTCGCGAACTACCTGCGGCGTTGCGCTGCCGTGCGGCAACGCCGAGTACTTGCCCACCTGCACTCCCGCCGATCCGTCGTAGCCCAGTTGCTTGTGCGCCAGCGACACCAGACGCGCGAAGTCGTCCTGCGACATGCCTTCCTTTAGTGACTTCCACGCCGCTTCGTATGCTTTGAGCGTCACCTGACTGGCAAAGCGCATCAGCGCGATCTCATGCGCGTCCTTGATCGTGCGGCAGCCACCGGTCACCGGCGTACCGCTCACCACTTTCACATTCGGTATGTGCGACGCGCCATCGGCAAAGACGAACCGAACGGTTTCCTCTGCACCGATAGTCGCCGTCGACAGGCCGCGCGCCTTGAGTCCCTGCGCAATCAGTGCGTACGGGTTCTCGTGTTCCTCCCACGCGAACACTTCGGCGTCTTTGCCCATCGGGCCCAGGTGCGCCTGCTCCATCGCCCGCTCTTCTTCGAACTTGGGTGTGACCAGAAATGCGCTGCCCTTGGCGGGGATGATCGCCGCCAGCAGACGCTCACTGAGTCCCCACCGAATACCGGTGAAATAATCCATGCTCGTGCCACCGGTCAGCATCAGCGCATCGATTCCGTTGCTGCGCATCAAGACGCGGGCTTTTTCCAGACGTCCGCGTCGCTCGTCAACGGAAATCGGCTTCACCTGCCCGCGCATGGACGTCAGCGCGCGAATCGCGGGTGGCAATTCACTCGCTGGCTGCGCCTCGGCTTCCAGTTTTCGAGTGCCCAACACGAGACCGGCGGCCGTAGCGGCGCCAACACCAAGCAGGTTGCGACGAGTGGTCATGACCAAATCCGATGAATGATGTGTAAACGAGAAAGCGAAACGTGACGCGTGACGCTAGTACCCAACGGCCATGCCGTCTTTGCGCGGGTCCGATCCGCCGACATAGCCCCGCAGAAGTTTCACGATGGCCTGCGCTCCACCAAACGACGTCCGTCGTTCGTCGGTGATATCGTGCCCCATCGCCTTGAGCGTAGCGCGCACCTCATCTGTGATTGGCGCTTCAAGCGCCACCTGCAGTCCGTTCAGATGACGAAAGCGCGCCACATCGATGGCCTGCTGCACATCCATACCGAACACCACCATGTTCAGCAGCATCTGCACGTGGCCCTGTGCCTGCATCGCGCCGCCCATTACGCCGTAGGCCATCCACGGCGATTCGGTTCCGTCGCTATTCGTTTTCGTGACGAACGCGGGAATGAGTGTGTGGAACGGACGCTTTCCCGGTGCGACCGTGTTGGGCAAGCCCGGGTCCAACGTGAACCCGGCGCCACGATCGTGCAGGGCGAATCCGGTACCAGGCACCACAATGCCCGATCCGAATTCGTCGTACAGCGAATTGATGAATGACACCATGTTGCCAGCGCTGTCAGCAACCGTCAGGTAAATCGTTTCGCTGGATGTGCGCAGCGGCCCCGGCTCCATGCGCGCCTGCGCCTTGCTCGCGTCAAGATGACTGCGCCGCTCCGAGATAAACGGGTCTTCCAGCATACGCGACGGCGGCATCGCCAGGAAATCGGCGTCACCGACATATCGCGTAAGATCGGCGTAGGCCAGCTTCTTCGCTTCAATGAGATGATGCAGATACGGCGCCGAGTTGTGCCCCATCGCCTTGAGATCGTAAGGCTCAAGGATGCGCAGCATCTCGAGTGCGGCGATGCCCTGATTGTTGGGCGGCAACTCCCACAGGCGATAGCCCTTGAACGGCACCGATAGCGGCGTCACCCAGTTTGGCGCGTTGTTCTTGAGGTCTTCAAGGGTGAGAAACCCACCAAGCGCCTTCACGCGTGCGACGATCCGTTGTCCGAGTGGTCCACCGTACAGTGTGGATGGACCCACGCGCGCAATCTCGCGCAGCGTGCGCGCATAGTCGGGATTGCGAAACCATTGTCCTGGCACCGGCGCCTTGCCGTTGGGCAGGAACGTCGCCTTCGCCGCCGAATCGCGCGCCAACAGCGTGGCCTGTCCAGCCCAATCATCGGCGATGACTGGTGTGAGTGGGAAACCGTCGTCGGCGTAACGAATGGCTGGTGCAATGGCCGATGCCAGCGTAATCGTCCCGTACGTCTTGAGCAGCGTTTGCCAACCGGCCAAGGCTCCCGGCACCGTGATCGTTTCCACACCACGCGGGATGTTGCGCGTGCGTCCGCGCTTGAGCAGCTCGTCGCGGGTCATCAACGAGCCCGCGCGTCCGCTCGCATTCAGCGCAACCAACTTCTTTTCTTTCGCGATCCAGATGAGCGCGAACATGTCGCCACCAATGCCCGTCATCATCGGCTCGGTCACGCTGAGCACGGCCGCCGCGGTCACCGCCGCATCGATGGCATTGCCGCCACGCTGCAGTACCGCGATGCCCGCCGCCGATGCGAGAGGCTGACTGGTGGCGACAATGCCGTTCGGCGCATACACCGGCGACCGCCCGGCGAGTGAAAGCGGACGCTGCGCCGCCGCCGAGTGAGTCGCCGCGAAAAGCGCGATGATGGCGCTGCTCGGCGCGATGGCAGGAAAACGCATGGACATTTCCGGTGGAGGGAGTCTCCTATTGTCACCCGGAAATCGAGCCAGCACAACTGCGTGGGAAGTACTCCCCACTCTGCAAATTCGTACGAGCTACTTCGTACTCATTCTCAGTGTGGCCCGATACGAAGCGGCGGGAATCGGATCGGTCGTTATCGGCGCCGGCGTCACGGCGACCAATCGCACCACGAAGCGGTCAATTGTTTCGACGTCTTTGGTCGCCATTGTTTCGAGCCCGACATCGCGCGTGCCTGCCGCGGATGTGGCTCGCAGCGAGATTCGCGCGCTGCCCGCCCAGATACACTGAATGAGCGCATTGGTCGGACAGCGGGACTCGCTGGTGACCCCCACAAACGTGAGGGTCAGGTCGTCCGAATTCACCACGACGGATTCGCCCGGCGCGAGCGTGAAGTCCGTTCCCATGGGCACGGTGGAGGCCGGCGCGGTGGGAATGTTCAGCACGTCGCGCGCGGGCGAATTGCAGGCGGAGACCGCCAGCAACACCGCGAGCGGGAAGACAGCGTCGAGTCGCATATGTGAACAACATTGCTCGGTGAATTGCCGTCACCCGGCTCGCGGCCCCTTGCCGGAGGGGCGACGTTCTGGGAAGAGTCGATTATCATAGTGCCCTTTATATATTAAACAGAACTATACGCCAACGGGATCCGGGAATAGTCAACCGCCATAGTACCGTTTACTTTATAAATAGCACTACTGCCAGAGACTTCTCAACCTCCATGATCTATGCCAGGCCACTTGAGTCGACGAATCTGGGCGCATGATCCCACCATCCACGCACCCGCCAAATACAAGCGCGCCTGTGGGTATGAGGCGTTTATTCCAGACGCCATGTCGTCATTGGCGCTGCAGTTCGACGGAACGCTGGCTGGCTTGGTGGCTGAGGCCGAACTCGCGATCCGGGCATTGAACGACGAGGGTGGACCCGCCCTCGATCCGCTGGCGCGCCTGCTGTTACGCACCGAAGCCATCGCCTCTTCAAAGGTCGAAGGTCTGCAACTAGGCGTCCGTGAGCTCGCACGCGCGGAAGCGCGGTCGGAATCAGGCACCACGCCGAGTCCCACTGCCGTTGAGCTCATCGCGAACATCGACGCCATGGTGCTGGCCGTGGACAAGGCTGCCGAGGTCGAGCGATTTGGCGTACCCGAAATCGTGGCCATTCACACGCAGTTGCTCGATCGCACTACCCAACGAGCCATTGCCGGACGCATCCGCGAAAAACAGAACTGGATCGGCGGCAACGACTACAATCCGTGCGGCGCTGACTTTGTGCCACCGCCGCCCGACATTGTGGACCAACTGCTGACTGACCTCTGCGAGGCGATCGACGACCAGACGCT
Source organism: Gemmatimonas sp. (assembly GCA_040080315.1). Taxonomy (GTDB): domain Bacteria; phylum Gemmatimonadota; class Gemmatimonadetes; order Gemmatimonadales; family Gemmatimonadaceae; genus Gemmatimonas. Next base: position 1,097 of record JBEBIR010000223.1, on the reverse strand, counting down.
GTCCCCTTTGGTGCAGGCGGCGCTGGTGCATGCCCAGTTCGAAACCATCCACCCGTTTCTTGACGGAAACGGGCGAACCGGGCGCGCGTTGGTGCACGTCATCTTGCGTCGTCGGGGTATTGCTCCACGATTCCTGCCGCCGCTCAGCGTCATCTTCGCCGGCGCGAAGGATCGCTACATCACCGGACTGACAAAGTTTCGCGGCGATGCCGTCAACGATTGGATCGAACACTTCGCCGTCGCCACGCTCCGGGCGACGCGCATCGCGCGCGCGTACATGGACGCCGTGCGGTCGTTGCAGGCGAGCTGGCGCGCGAAATTGCGCGCATCACGACACGATCCCCGAGCCGACGCCGCGGCGTGGTTGATCATTGATCACTTGCCTGCGCACCCCATGATCACTGCACCTGTTGCCACTGCCATCACACGGCGCGCCCGTGGGCGCATCTACGAAGGCATTGAACAACTGGTGGACGCAGGCGTGCTCATGCCGCTGTCGGAAGGCAAGCGCAATCGCTGCTGGGAAGCGGTGGGACTCCTGGACTTGGTTGCCGGCCTCGAATCCGGGGAATTGCCCGCGATGAACGATTCAGCTGCGGTGACGGATCGCGGCGACTCCACACTCGGCTAACGCAGCTATGTACGCAAGAACGTCTGCTTACTGCAGTTTTGTCCGCACTCAATCATGACGCGGAACTCTAAGGCAGAGTCGTCCGCACAGCGCGGCGAACTCATGCCACCATCGAGCTTCATCGGAATCGACCTTGCATGGTTTCCTCCACGCACCCGTCGGGTGCTGCCGCATTGCGTGGCGATCGCAACGGTGCTGAACTCCATGCTGTAGAGGACAAGCTTGGGGCGCGACTCAGCATCGGCGCGTGAGTCGAATGGTCCGAAGCCATTCACGATGACACCAGAATGACGCCAAGCAAAACGGCCTGCCGCGATTGACTCGAGGCAGACCGTTATATTTCAACAACAGTGGCTAGGGAGGGAATTGAACCCCCGACACGCGGATTTTCAGTCTTCGAGCAGGAGCGCCCTAACTGTTCTAAATTCTTCTCAACTTGTTGCAGATGCGAGGGTTGAGCCGAACC
>JBEBIR010000222.1:0-6171 GCA_040080315.1 Gemmatimonas sp. | reverse complement strand
GCTGGCCGGCCGCTGGCGCCGCTACGGACGCGCCGCCGTCACGATCGGCGAACCCATCGCGGTGGACACCTGGCTCTCGTCTCTGGAACGCGACGGCGTTTCGCTGTTCGCGCTTCCGCGCGCCGATCGGCTGGCGCACTTGCAGCGATTCTGCGATCACGTACTGGCTCGCATCGGCACGATCATTCCCGTGACCCCGGTGCCGCTCGCTTGTGCAGCCTTGCAGAGCTTTGACGCCGATTTCGTGTCACGCGCGCAGTTGCTGGAACGGATGGAATCCATGCGCGATGTGTTGCAGGAACTCAACGGACGAGTCATCCGCGCCGACCGCGACATTGCCGACACGTTCGATCGCGCCTATCGCATGTTGCGGATGCGCCGCATCATCGCCCGCGCCGGCGATGGCTATCTGGTACTGCCGCGAGGACGCCCGCTCATCACCTATTACGCCAATAGCATCGTACCGCTGCTCGGCCCGTTTGCGGCCGGTGTCAAGGCGCGAGACCGACTCCCAGTGGACGACGCCATGTGAGTAGAGACGGAAGACGGGAGACGGGAGAGTCTCCCGTCTTCATTCCCCTCCCCGCTGCCGCTATGATTGAACCGAGTTCCTGCTGGCCCATCGTATAACGGCTATTACCCCGGCCTTTGAAGCCGGTGATCTTGGTTCGATTCCAAGTGGGCCTATCAGCGGGTTCGACCTCCGGCCACCCCTGGCCGTTCTCGCCTTGGAAGCGCGACCGCCAGGCACTCCCACAACGGGCGGTTCTGGGCTATCGTTATGGGCTGCCGGAGATGTGCTCCGGCAGGCTCGGGACTTGCCAATTTTCGAGGGACGGAGCCGCCGCGCCCATGGGTACCGGCGACACTCCGCCCCCTTCGTTACGACCTCGACTCATCGAGATAGTTCGCATGGACGCACAGACCAGCGCGCGCGGGTTCAAGATTCTGGCCGGGACGTCCAATCGGCCGCTGGCCGAAGAGGTCGCGAAAACGCTGGGCGCGGAGCTCTGCAAGGTGACCTGCAGTCGCTTCGCCGATGGCGAGGTGTTCGTCCGCATCGACGAGAATATTCGCGGCGCGGACGTGTTCGTCATTCAGTCCACGAATCCGCCGGCGGAAAACATGATGGAGCTGCTGCTCCTCATTGACGCCGCGCGTCGCGCGTCGGCCTCCCGCGTCACCGCGGTCATGCCGTACTTCGGATACGCGCGACAGGATCGCAAGGATCAGCCGCGGGTGGCCATCGGCGCCAAGCTGGTGGCCAATATCATCGAAAAGGCCGGGGCTGACCGGGTGCTTGGACTCGATCTCCACGCCCATCAATTGCAGGGATTCTTCGACGTGCCGGTCGATCACCTGTATGCCGCACCCGTGTTCACCAACTATTTCCGCAAGAAGGAGTTGAAGGACTTGTGCGTGGTGGCGCCGGATGTGGGATCGGCCAAAATGGCGCGCGGTTTTGCCAAACGGCTCGACGCCACATTCGCCATCATCGACAAACGTCGTCCCAAAGCCAACGTGGCCGAAGTGATGAACGTGGTCGGTGAAGTGGAGGACCGCGACTGCCTGATCCCCGATGACATGATCGACACCGCGGGCACCGTGTCCGAAGCCGCGCGCGCGCTCAAGAATCTTGGTGCAAAAGACATTTACGTGTGTGCGACGCACGCACTGTTCAGCGGCCCGGCGGTGGAACGCCTCACCTCGGCGCCGATCAAAGAAGTCGTGGTCACCGACACGATCAACCTGCCACCCGAGCGACGCTTCGATTCGTTGCGCCTGCTCTCCGTTGGCGAGTTACTCGCGAAGGCGATCCGGTTCACACACGCCGATCAGTCGGTGAGTGTGTTGTTCGAATAAGTACTGAGTACTCAGTATTGGCCGGGCCGACGGAAATCCCGTTACTCCCGTACCAACTTTTCTTTCCAGGACTTCACCATGGCAACTGTTGCACTCAACGCGCTCGTCCGCACAGAAAGCGGCAAGGGCGCCGCGCGCAAGATTCGTCAGGCGGGAAACATCCCGTCGGTCATTTACGGGCACGGACGTGAACCGCAATCGCTGCTCACCAACGCGCGGGAAACCGAGCGCCTGCTCAAGGGCATCGCCACCAGCGCCACCGTTATCGAACTCAGCATCGACGGCAAGGTCGCGCGCACACTCATTCGCGAGATCCAGCGTCACCCGTTCAAGCGGCACATCATGCACATCGACTTCCAGGAACTGGTGGTCGGCGAGACGGTGTCCGTGCGCTGCCCGATCGCCTATGTCGGCATTCCCGATGGCGTGCGTCATGAGGGCGGACTGCTCGATCAGATCATGCACGAGTTGCACATTGAAGTCGATCCGTCGAACATTCCCAATCACATCGACGTCGATGTGTCGATGCTCAAGATGGGCAAGTCGCTGCACGTGAGCGATCTGACATTGCCAGCCGGCATCAAGGTGATGGACGATGCCGACATGACGGTGTGCGTCGTGCAGGCGCCGAAGACGGCCACCGACGCGGTCGTGGTCGAGGGGGCGCCGGAGCCCGAGCTCATTCGCAAGGTCAAGCCCGACGACGAGAAGTAACGTTCGCGCGTTGTCCTTCCAGTTGCTCATCACGGGGCGCGGGATTCGTTCAGCATGGTCACTCCACGCTGGCGCATTCCGCGCCCCGCTCGTCTCCCCCGAATGAAAGTCATCGTCGGACTCGGCAACCCTGGTCGCGAATACGAAGGCACCCGCCACAACGTGGGCTGGTGGCTGGTGGATCATCTCGCGCGCCAGTGGCGCTTCGAGCAATGGAAGAAAGACGGCGACAGCGTGTCCTCCGTCGGGATGGTCGGTACCAAGAAGGTCAAGCTCATGAAGCCGCAGACCTACATGAATCTGAGTGGTGGCGTGCTGCGTCCCGTGCTGCGGCGCGAAGGCTTCGTCCTGGCCGAAGACCTGATGATTGTCGTCGATGAATTGGCGGTGCCCGCCGGTGAGTATCGCCTGCGCGCCGCCGGCAGTGCCGGTGGCCATAACGGCCTCAAGAGCGTCGAGGCGCATACGAAAACGCAGGTCTATCCGCGTCTCCGCATTGGCATTCGTCCGGTCGATGAGCGACGCACCATCGGGGACATGGCCGACTTCGTCCTGCACGCCATGCCGCGCGACGAACGGGAATTGGTGGAGGGGGTTTTTGCACGGGCCACCCAAGCCATTGAACTGTGGATCGCCGAAGGGACCGAAAAGGCCGTCAGTACCATGGGTCGCTAGCTGGTGTCCATCCTGAAACGCCAGTTTCGCGATGGTGGAACAACAGAGGAGAGACGGAGGACTGGAGATAGCGGACTGGAGACGGCCGACGCCGACGCCGCTGGTCTTGGTCTTGCGTCGTCCGTCTTCCGTCTCTCGTCTGTCGTTCCACCATCGTGTATGAGGTGTTTCAAGATGGAGACTAGCTGGGCATTCCAGCCGCGACACTTGACAGATATGCCTATCACTAGGCATATATCATACATGAAACGCACCAGCCTCTTTCTTGACGACAAGATCGTCGCGCAACTGCAGCGCCTGGCGAAGCGGCGTGGCGTCAGCTTTGCCATGGTCGTACGCGAGGCGCTGGCCGTCTATGTCGTCGAGCCCACGGGGAGCGATGGTCCTTCCCTGCCGTCTGTTACTGGGCGCTTCACCAGCGGCGAGACGGACACCTCCTCACGCGTCGACCAACTCTTGTGGCGCGATCCGCACGCGTAAGCGCTCGTTCCATCATTGTGGCGGATACCGGAGCCCTGTACGCGCTGATGGATGCGAGCGACCGCTGGCACCAGGAGGTTGTCGCCTGGTGGTCGCGCGATCCACTGGGCCTTCGCGACATCCGGGTGCCGATCACGGTACTCCCGGAGCTCGCGTATCTCCTGTCCACACGCATCAACCCTCAGGCCGAACAGGCATTCATCGACGCGGTGGTGGCCGGGGAGTTCACGATCGAACCACTGGATGATGACGATGTCGTGCGCGCGGCCGACATCATGCGACAGTATCACGATCTGCCACTGGGATTTGTGGATGCCACGGTGATCGCCATCGCCGAGCGTCTGGATGCGCGGGAAATTCTCACCACCGACCGCAGACACTTTCACGTGGTGCGACCGCAACATGTGCGTAGTCTCACCCTCGTCCCGGTTGCCGTACCGTCGTAACCCGAGCAACCGACCGGATCGAAGGCGGGACGTGTCAGCACCTTTTCGTCCCGGCCCCGCGCCACTTGCCCCGCATAGATGATCCATTGCCGTCGAACGGCGTACTATGCTGTATGCCATTCGGAATTCCGTCTTCGCCGCCACGCCTTCTCACACACCGCACAATGAATCGTTTCGCCGTTAGCGCATGCCTGCTCCTGGTGCCCGTATTGCTTGGCGCGCAGGACGCCCCCAAGCCGCAGTCCGTTGGCGCCACATCGGTACCGATGACATCACTGCCGCTCAAGCGTGACGCGAAGCCCACGAAGGCCGCCATCAGCGTCGAAGATCTGATGACGCGACTGTACGTCTTCGCAGACGACTCCATGATGGGTCGCGAGGCAGGAACCTTGGGGAGCGTGAAAGCCACCGACTATCTGGCCGCGGAAGCGAAGCGTATCGGCTTGATGCCGGGCGGCGACAATGGCACGTACTTCCAAACGCTGCCGCTCAAGGAGCGCGTGGTGGACCCGTTGAGTTCCTTCATCGCCGGCACGGCACCGCTCACGTTTGGCAAGGACTGGGCGATCGGTGGCCAGTCGACGTTCAACCGGGAGAATCTGGAAACCGTGTACGGCGGCGTGTTCGGTGATGCGGCGAATCGCATCACCCCGGAACAAGCGGCGGGCAAGCTGGTGGTGCTCTCCGTGCCGCTGTCACCCATCATCAACGATGCGGTGACATCCTCGGAATCACCCGTTCCGTCCAGCGCGGCCGGCGTGGCCCTGCTCATGCCCACCCAGGTGATGCCGCAGGTCGCATCCTACATGCATCGCACCGATGTCACCGTGGCCGACGGCGCGCTCGAGCCGTTGCGCACCTTTCTCGCCGCCGGTGCGGCCAGTCTGCTGTTCACGAAGCCGTTGAATGAACTGGCGATCGGTGACGCGGGCGCCAGAATCGCGATCAATGCCATCGTGCGCATGACCGACAGTCCATTCCCGGCGCGCAATGTCATTGGCATTCTGCCCGGCAGCGATGCGCGTCTCAAATCGCAGTATGTCGCGATTGGCGCTCACAGCGATCACGAGGGAATGGCGCGCCAGGCCGTGGCTCACGATTCCATGCTCATCCTCAATCGCATCGTGCGTCCAGGCGGCGCCGAGGACGAAGGCAAGCAAGCGACACCGGAACAGGTTGCGCGGATCAACACCGAGCTGGCCGAGTCGCGTACGCGTTCACCGATGCGTCTGGATTCGATTTACAACGGCGCCGATGACGACGGATCGGGCTCGATGTCCGTGCTGGAGATTGCGGAACTCATGGCGTCGGCCGCCACCAAACCGAAACGGTCGACCCTGTTCGTGTGGCACGTTGGTGAAGAGAAGGGTCTGTGGGGCTCGCACTACTTCACCGAGCACGCGACCGTTCCGCGCGACTCCATTGTGGCGCAACTGAACATGGATATGGTGGGACGCGGCGCGGCGACCGATCAGACCGGCATGACCAGCGATGGCAAGGAACTGCGCGGTGGACCGGACTATCTGCAGCTGGTCGGTTCCCGTCGCCTGTCCACCGAACTCGGCGACCTCGTCGATCGCGTGAACACCACCAAGAAACACAACTTCACGTTCGACTACGAGATGGACGCCAACGGACATCCGATGAACATCTATTGCCGCAGCGACCACTACGAGTATGCGAAGTTCAACATCCCGGTGACCTTCTTCACCACCGGCGGCCACTCAGCGTATCATCAGCTCACCGACGAGCCGCAGTACATCAACTACCCGCACATGACGCGCGTCGCGAAGCTCGTAGCGGATATCGCAGTGGAACTAGGCAACGCCGCGAAGCGGCCAGTAGTGGACAAGCCCCTGCTCTCCTCCAAAGGTGCATGTAGACAATAGAACTCAGTACTAAGTACTGAGTACTAAGTACTCAGTAACTGCACCCTCTGCACGGCATCGACGGTCTCGATGCTCAGTTCCAGTGACGAGACCGTCGTGGGAGT
>JBEBIR010000221.1:0-6179 GCA_040080315.1 Gemmatimonas sp. | reverse complement strand
CCCGTATGTCCCGAAGGACAATTCGGCGCCGCGGTGCGCGAGCCCAGTCATGCGACCCTTGAACATCTTGCGGAACTTGACCCGCTTCGGACTCAGCATCGTTCAGTCTCCTCAGGCGCCGGTCGAATAGGTCTTGCCGCGACGGTCTTCCACGATCTCGCCCTTGAAGATCCACACCTTCACACCAATGGTGCCGTACGTGGTCTTCGCCGTGCTGGTGGCGTAGTCGATGTCCGCGCGCAACGTGTGCAGAGGCACACGACCCTCATGGTAGCCTTCCACGCGCGCGATTTCCGCGCCGCCCAGACGACCACCCGCCTTCACTTTGATACCCAACGCGCCCATGCGCATCGCGCTCTGCACCGCGCGCTTCATCGCGCGACGGAACGAAATACGCTGCGACAACTGCGCGGCGATGTTGTCCGCCACCAACTGCGCTTCGATTTCCGGACGCTTGATCTCTTCGACGTTGATGCCGACTTCCTTGCCCGTCAGCTGCGCCAACTCGTCGCGCAGCTTGTCGACTTCCGCGCCCTTCTTGCCGATCACCACACCCGGGCGACCCGTGTGCACCGTCACCACCACCTTGCCCGGCTTGCGCTCGATGCGCACGTCGGAAATGGCCGCGTTCTCAAGGCGCGCCTTGAGATACTTCCGCAGCAGCGCGTCTTCCTTCAGCAGCGCCGGCATGTCCTTCTTCGCGTACCAGGTCGAGCGCCAGTTCTTCGAAATGCCCAGGCGAAACCCGATCGGATTGGTCTTCTGTCCCATTAGCGCACCGCCTCCGCCACGATGATCTCCACATGACTCGTTCGCTTGACCACCGGCGTCGCACGGCCCATGGCCGCCGGCATCCAGCGCTTGAGCTTCGGGCCTTCGTTGACAATGGCCTTCGTGATCACCAACGCGTCTTCATCCACCGACGTGTTGGCGGCACGCGCCGCCTGCTGAATGTTCGCCACGGCGCTGTTGAGCGTCTTCTCGATCTGCTCCGACGCGTGCTTCTTGCTGAAGCGCAGCAACGCCAGTGCCTCGTTCACGTTGAGCCCGCGAATCTGGTCGATCACCAGCCGCATCTTGTACGGTGACTGCCGAGTCGTGCGCTGAATGGCGCGCGCCTCAATGCCGGTCTTGAGCACTTTGGCCATCGGTTACTTGCCTCCCTTCGGCACGCCGGTCGCCTTCTTGTCGGCCGCCTTGTTCCCCGCGTGACCGCGGAAGAGACGCGTCGGCGAAAATTCGCCGAGCTTGTGGCCCACCATGTTCTCCGTCACGTACACCGGGACGAACTTGTTCCCGTTGTGCACCGCGAACGTGTGCCCCACGAATTCCGGCAGAATCGTGCTGGCGCGTGACCAGGTCTTCACGACCTTCTTCTCGCTACGAGCATTCATCCCGAGGACTTTCGCCTCGAGGCGCTCAGCAACGAATGGACCCTTCTTGATACTTCTCGACATATCGGTTCTCGGTTCTCGCTAGCGGATCATTGTGTGGCTTTGCCGCGCTTGCGGCCACGCACGATCAGACGCTGCGACGACTTCTTCTTGTTGCGCGTCTTGACACCCTCGGGCTTGCCCCACGGGCTGACAACGTTTCGACCACCGCGCGTCCGGCCACCATGCGGGTGATCAACAGGATTCATCACTTCGCCGCGCACCTTCGGACGCTTGCCCAGCCAGCGGCTCTTGCCCGCCTTGCCGTGAGACTGCAACTCATGCTCCGAGTTGCCCACTTCACCGATCGTCGCCAGACAGTTGCCATGCACCAGGCGCATTTCCGTGCTCGCCAGCTTCAGCGTCACGTACTCGCCTTCCTTGGCCACCACCTGCGCAAACGTGCCGGCCGAGCGTGCCATCTGACCGCCCTTGCCGATCTTGAGTTCGATGTTGTGCACCGACGTGCCCAGCGGCACTTCCTTGAGCGGCATCGCGTTGCCGGTGCGCACATCGGCGCCCGGACCCGACACCACCGAATCACCCTGCTTGAGTCCCTTCGGATGCAGGATGTAGCGCTTCTCGCCGTCCGCATACTCGACCAGCGCGATGCGCGCCGAGCGATTCGGATCGTACTCGATCTCGCGCACCACGGCCGGCATGCCGTCCTTGTTGCGCTTGAAATCGATGATCCGGTACTGGCGCTTGTGGCCACCACCGATGCGACGCATCGAGATATGGCCGTGGTTGTCTCGGCCACCAGACTTCTTGATCGGCTCGACCAGCGACTTCTCGGGCGTCGAGCGCGTGATCTCGGCGAAATCAGACACCGAGCGGAAACGCGATCCCTTGCTGACCGGCTTGAACTGACGAATTCCCATGCGAATCAGCCCTCGAAGATCGCGATGGTGTCGCCGTCACGCAGCTTCACAATCGCCTTCTTGGTGTGGGGACGACGACCGACAGACTGGCCGACCTTGCGCGACTTGCCGCGCGCATTGGACGTCCAGACGCCCGTCACCTTCACGCCAAACAGGCGTTCGATGGCGTCCTTGATGGTGTACTTCGTGGCGTCGGGCGCCACTTCGAATGTGTACTCACCGCGTTCCTGATAGGCGGCCGAGCTGCGCTCCGTAATGATCGGGCGCATGATGGTGCGATGCAGGGTGGCCATCGCTTAGCCCTCCGCCGAAGTCTGGGTCAGTGCCGATGACTCGATCACCACCACATCCGACCACAGGATGTGATACGTGCTCGCGTCGCTGTACGGCATCACGTGCGCATGCTGCAAATTGCGGGCGCTCAGGTACACGTTTGGCTTGTTGCCGTCGGTGAGGAGCAGCACCTTCTTCTCCGCCACGCCCAGCTTGGTGAACAGGGCGATGAGGCTCTTCGTTTTCGGCGCGCTGTACTCGAGCGCATCGATCAGCAGCACGGCGTTCTCGCGAGCCCGCGCATTGAACGCGCTCTTGCGCGCCAACGCCCGCACCTGCTTCGGCACGATCTGCGTATACGACCGCGGAATCGGACCGAACACCGTGCCACCGCCCGGCCAGTTCGGCGCGCGGATGGAACCCTGACGCGCGCGACCCGTGCCCTTCTGCTTCCAGGGCTTCTGGTTGCCGCCGGTGACCTGACCGCGCGTCTTCGTCTTGGCCGTGCCCTGACGACGATTGGCGAGAAACGCCTTCACCGCCTGATGCATGACCGGCATGTTGACCGTGCCGTCAAACGTCGCTTCGGGCAACTGGCGCGTCGCGCCCTTCTTGCCCTGCGCCGAGTACACCGGCGCCTCGAATGTTGTGGTTTCTTCCGTCATGATCAGCCCTGCTTGCGCACGAGCACGATGCCGTTGATCGGCCCCGCCACACTGCCGCGCAGATAAATGAGGTTGCGTTCCGCATCCACCTTCTCGATGCGAATGCTGATGACCGTGTGTTTATGGTTGCCGTACTGACCCGGCATCTTCTTGCCCTTGATCACGCGCGACGGATCGGTACCGGCGCCAATCGAGCCGGGCTTGCGATGCTTCGTGTTACCGTGCGTGTTCGGTCCGCCGTGGAACCCGTAGCGCTTCACCACACCCTGGAAGCCACGGCCCTTCGACGTACCGGTCACCTTCACACGCTCACCCGGCGTGAAGATGTCCACCTTCACCACATCGCCCACCGCGTACGTCGGCACTTCCGGGTTCTTCCCCGGAGCGTCATCGAGACGGAAGCTGCGGAGCACGGACGGCGGCGCCTCAAGGCCCGCCTTCTTCGCGTGTCCGACTTCGGCCATCGATGCCCGATTTCCCTTCGGTGTGCGCTCGCCCTTCTTGTTGTCGCGGGCAACGCGTTGCGTGCCAAATCCGAGCTCCACCGCCGCAAAGCCACCATCCGCCACCGTCGTCACCTTGGTGACGGGGTTGGGCGCGGCCTCCACCACGGTACAGGGAATCTGTTGCCCCTGTTCGTTGAATATCTGGGTCATGCCCAGTTTCTTGCCGATAATGCCGATCATGATTTCCTGTCTCTGTTGCGAGTCGCGGTGGACTGACGGTCGCACCGTTGGACTATAGAGCGCACCGCGGAAATGCAGTGAACTCGGTGAACCGAGTACTGAGTACTAAGTACTGAGTACTCAGTACTCTGTTATTCGACTTTGATCTCCACGTCCACGCCAGCAGGCAAATCGAGCTTCGTCAGCGCGTCCACCGTGCCCGGACGTGAATCCAGGATGTCGATCAGACGCTTGTGCGTCTTCAGTTCAAACTGCTCGCGCGACTTCTTGTCGACGTGCGGCGAGCGAAGCACCGTCCAACGCTGCGTTTTCGTCGGCAGGGGAATCGGACCCGACACCTGCGCGCCCGTCTTTTCAGCGGTGCGCACGATATCGGCCGACGCCTGATCGATCACGGCGTGGTCAAATGCTTTCAGGCGAATACGGATGCGGCCAGCCATCAGGAGACTCTCGGTAAAGGAACTACTGAGGGGTGAGTCGTCAGACGACTCACCCCTCAGCTGTTATCAAGCAAGGATCTTGGTCACGACACCAGCGCCCACCGTGCGTCCACCCTCACGGATGGCGAAGCGCAGCGTCTCTTCCATGGCGATCGGGATAATCAGTTCGATCGTCATCTGGATGTTGTCACCCGGCATCACCATCTCCATCCCTTCCGGGAGCTCGATCGTGCCCGTGACGTCCGTCGTGCGGAAGTAGAACTGCGGACGGTAGCCCTTGAAGAACGGCGTGTGGCGGCCACCCTCTTCCTTCGTGAGGACGTACACCTCGGCCAGGAACTTCGTGTGTGGCTTGATGGAGTTCATCTTCGCCAGCACCATACCGCGCTCGATGTCCTTCTTGTCCACGCCGCGGAGCAGGAGACCGACGTTGTCGCCGGCGCGTCCTTCGTCCAGCAGCTTGCGGAACATCTCGACGCCCGTGACGACCGTCTTCTTCTCGGAGTTGTAGCCGACGAGCTGCACTTCTTCGCCGACCTTCACAATGCCGCGCTCGATACGACCCGTCGCCACCGTACCACGACCGGTGATCGAGAACACGTCCTCGACCGGCAGCAGGAACGGCTTGTCGATCTCACGCACCGGCTCCGGAATGTACGAATCCAGCGCGTCGAACAACTTCAGGAATTCAGCGGCCCACTTCGGATCGCCATTGATGGCGCCGATCGCGGAACCACGAATCACCGGCGCGTCGTCGCCCGGATAGTTGTACTTCGAGAGCAGCTCGCGGACTTCAAGCTCGACGAGGTCGAGGAGCTCTTCGTCTTCCACGAGGTCGCACTTGTTGAGGAACACCAGCACCGACGGCACGTTCACCTGGCGGGCCAGGAGGATGTGCTCGCGCGTCTGCGGCATCGGACCGTCAACAGCCGACACCACGAGGATCGCCCCGTCCATCTGCGCCGCACCCGTGATCATGTTCTTCACGTAGTCGGCGTGGCCCGGGCAGTCCACGTGCGCATAGTGACGATTCGCCGTCTCGTACTCGACGTGCGAGGTGGCGATCGTCAGGATCTTCGTGGAGTCACGACGTCCCTGCGACTCCGAAGCCTTGGCGACTTCGTCGTACGCGATGTACTTCGTGCCGTACCCCTTGTCCGCCGAGACCTTCGTGAGAGCGGCCGTGGTCGTCGTCTTGCCGTGATCGACGTGGCCGATCGTTCCCACGTTCACGTGCGGCTTGTTCCGCTCGAACTTTGCCTTGCCCATGGTTCGATTTGTGTTGGGTAGTGAATGGGTGGGTGAGGCTTACGCCTTCACCTTGGAAATGATCTCTTCGGCCTTCGACTTCGGCACTTCTTCGTAGTGCGAGAACTCCATCGAGTAGACCGCTCGGCCCTGCGACATGCTGCGCAGTTTGGTCGAGTAACCGAACATCTCGCCGAGCGGCACCGTCGCCGAGATTACCTGCGCTTCTCCACGCTGCATCATGCCGCCAATCTTGCCGCGCCGCGAAGAGAGATCGCCGAGGACGTCGCCCATGTACGCTTCCGGGCTCACGACCTCGACCTTCATCACCGGTTCGAGCAAGCAAGGACTGGCCTGACGCGCCGCCTCCTTGAATGCCATCGAGCCAGCAATCTTGAACGCCATTTCCGATGAGTCGACGTCGTGGTACGAGCCGTAGATGAGCTGCACCTTCACGTCCACCACCGGATAGCCGGCGAGTACACCGGTTTCCAGCGCTTCCTTGATACCCTGCTCCACCGGTCCGATGTATTCGCGCGGGATCACACCACCA
>JBEBIR010000220.1:0-6181 GCA_040080315.1 Gemmatimonas sp. | reverse complement strand
CGCCCACCGCAAACTTCGAGGCGTACGAGTCATACCTGAAGGGGCGCTTCGAGTGGAGCCAACGCACCGCACGATCCATGCAGCGCGCGCTTGAGCACATGCAGGAGGCCGTCGATGCGGACGCCTCGTTCACGCTCGCCTTGACGGGCCTTGCGGACTGCTACGTCACGCTGGCCGTGTACGATGTGGTCGAACCCAGAAAGGCCATGCCCAAGGCATTGGCCGCAGCTACCCAGGCGCTTCGCTATCGCCCCCGGTCGGCAGAGGGGCTCACCGCGCGCGCCTCAGCACGCGCGTTGTTCGAGTTCGATTGGGCCGGCGCCGAATCGGACTTCGTGTCGGCACTCGCCGAGCGCGAGCAAGGTCCGGTAAGTCATCAGTGGTACGCGATGCACCTGTTGGCGCCGCGTCACCGTTTCATCGAAGCACGGGCGCATGTAGCGAGAGCGCGCGAGCTGGATCCCTTGTCGCCGTCCATCGCGGCCAGCGGCGGTATCCTCCGCTTGTACGAGGGAGATCCCGAGCAAGCCGTCCACGAACTCGGCATGGTCATCGCGCAACATCCGTCCTTCGGACTCGCGCACTTGTTTGAAGGGCTGTCGCTCACGGAACTGGGGCGGCACGACGACGCCGTCGCCACACTCGAACGCGCCGTCCTGCTCTCGGGTCGCAGTGCCGAGTCCCAGTCGGCCCACGCGCACGCGTTGGCGCGTGCCGGACGCGCGAGCGACGCGCGCAAGGTGCTCTCGGCACTGCAGCAAACATCGACCCGCGAGTATGTGTCGGCCATCTCGCTGGCACAGGTGCACGTGGCACTCGACGAACACGCGATCGCGCTCGATCACCTTGAGCGTGCGCTGGAGGACCGGGCTACGGGTCTGGCGCTGCTGTCCGTCCGCCCCAGTTTTGCACCGCTTCGTGGAACGAAGCGTTTTTCAGCCGTTCTCGCTTCGGTGCTCAGCTGACGAACGCGCCGACCGAGGCTTGCTCGTCAGTTTGCCGCTTTCCGAGCGATACTGATCGGCCGCCAACCGCGCGGTGCGCGTCAATTCCTTGAACAGCGCGCTGTACGCGCGAGTAATGCGCTCCACAACATCTGGCGACTCGGGCTCCATGCGCGCGGTCAGCGATCAGGACCTTTCAACTGCTCGCCGAACTTCTCCAACTCCTCGCCGAGCGCGCGCAGTCCCTGGCCAAGACCCTTCGCGCTTCCCCGAATCACGGCGCGCACAAGGTCGGTGGCCGAGTCCAGCATCTCCTTCGCGTCGCCTTTCTTGTTCGTTGAATCTCCGCTGTCGGCTGTCGCTTCCTTGACCATGTGATTCTCCGTTGCAGAGCGAATCCCCCGGGCGTGTCCCGGGAGGGGTCGTGCCAACCAGCATCAGTCCTCGAACTCCTCCTGCACCTGGCCGAGCAGCCAAGTCACCAGAAGGCCGCCACCCAGCACCCACCAGATCACCGGCCGAGTCGCCTCGATAACGGGGCTGAGGAACGCAGGGATCCAGGACGGTGGGAGCAACGGCGCGATGAACAATACGATCGTGGAGGCGATCACCGCTAGCTTGGCGTGTCCGATCAGTCTCCGCACCGCGCGTTCCGAGCGGGAAATCCCTCGCGTTTGCGCGTGTGTCGCCGACGGCTGCTCGTGGAAGCGCCGCGCGGCTTCCACCAGCAGCCCCGGCCCTTCCACCGCCAGCTCAATCACCGCCTGCGCGTTCGCCAGACTCGGACCGCGTTCACACAACTCGACCGTTTGCCGAAGCCGGTCGTCCGACACGAAGTCGCGAATGAGGCTTTGCCAGTTCACGCTGGGATCCAACTGCAGCACCACCATGTCGCCGATGATGATCGTGCGATAGAGCCGCACCAATGGCGCCGGCAAGCGAAGACCCGCCCTGCGCACGGCCCCGAGCGTCTGCGTGAACAAGTGGAAGTTGCTGCGCCGTGCGATCCCGAGGTTGCCGGCCTCCAGACTCGGCTGCTCCACGTCGGCGAGCCAGTCGCGCAGGATGCGTTTGAATTCCGCTTCGAACGACGACAGGTCGCGGGCGGGAAGTGGTTCCATCGTGGCCAGCAAATGACGATACGCCGCGTCCAGACGACCGTCGGCGATCGCCGCTCGCATCCGGAACTCGTTTGCCCACAGACGCTCGTCAAGCCAGCCCATCATGCCGAGGTCGATCCAGGCCAGCGTGCCGCCCTTCATCACGATCATGTTCGCGGCATGCGGATCGGCGTGGAATAGCCGGTGCCGCATGGCTTGTTCAAGGAACGAACGCACCATCACGCGGGCGGTCCGCTCGGGTGTGATGCCGTCGTCGGCCCAACGCGCGAGCTGCTCGATGGCGAGCGCGCGCACCGCGCTGACGGAATCCTGATTGTCATCGGCGAAGCCGCGCGCGATGGCCGACGTCTGCATCAACTGCTTGACCGAAACACCAACGATCTCTTCCATCGTGATGACGGTCGGTGCACTGAGCTCCGGATACACGACCGGGCAGTAGTGATCGATGTCGTCACTGAGCATGCGCTGCCGGAGCTGACGAAAGTTCCTGACCTCACGCGTGAAGTCGAGTTCCTCGTACGTCAGTTGTCGCAACTCGGTCGCGAGCGATCGCACGCCCATGCGCCGAAAGGTGCCCTGCGTGCCGATGAGTCGCGCGAATGTCCCGGCAATCGCCAGATCAACGCGGAATCGCTTCTCAATTCCCGGTCGCATGACTTTGACGACGACCGGTGTGCCGTCGAGCAGTACCGCGCGATGGACTTGCGCAATGGACGCTGCGCTGAGCGGCGCCTCCTCGAACTCCGCGAAGATCTGGTCAAGCGACGTGACACGCAGATCGCGCTGGATCCGCCTCGTGATCAGCGGTGTGGGCACCCCGGGAAGGTCGTCGAGAATACTCGCGAGTTCCACGCAATAGCGGTCCGGCAGCACATCATGGCGATGCGCCAGGAGTTGCCCGATCTTGGCGAATCCCGCACCCGCACTCTCGAGCTGCCACCGAAGGAATCGCGGACCAAAGGCCGGATATCGGCGGTGCAGCAGTCCTTCTGTCAATCGAATGAACGCCACGCCCATCAGGACCAGCGCGGCGCGCACCGATCGTGTGACCAGGACCACGGGTAGCGGCAGGCCGGCCACGATCGTCGCCAACCGCACGTCGACTTCAGGCGTGTGTCGCTGTCGAGCCAAATGGCCCCCGTTTACGGTCAGTGCCCATGGAAGGCCACCCAGTGTACTTTCTGCGAGCCGTAGAACATACGAGCGCACACGTACCCGGACCAGCGGCAATGACCAGAAGCGACGATCGGAAAAAGACGCGTGTGGCGATTCTCGGTGGCGGCGTGGGCGCGATCTCGGCGGCGTTTGCCCTCACGTCTCCGGACAACCCGGCGCATGAGGAATACGAGGTCACCATCTATCAGATGGGCTGGCGGCTTGGCGGCAAAGGGGCGAGTGGTCGGAACGGTCGGTTTCACCAGCGTATCGAAGAACACGGCCTTCATATCTGGATGGGCTGGTACCACAACGCATTTCGACTGATCAAGGAGTGCTACGGCGAGCGCGGTCGCGATCCCTCGCGGCCGCTCGCGCGCTGGCAGGAAGCCTTCAGGCCCCACAGTCTCGTCACACTGATGGATTGGCACAACGCGAGCTGGAAGCGCTGGGACATGTGTTTTCCGCAGACGCCCGACGAACCGGGAAATCGCTACGCGTCAGTTGCTGGGCACCTGCAGATGCTTCGCGGATGGATGGGGGCGGCTCGCAATGTGATGCGCGAAAGTCCTCAAACGGGATCGCAGTTCCTTCTGGATGCTTTCGGGACGCGAACGCTGGGCGGAATGGTGTTCACCGGGCTGCCGGAACTGCTGTACTTCTTGCGTGCCATCAGCGCGGATCAGCGAGTGGGTGCCGCTCGCTGTCGCCGCGTGCGGAGTCATGCGGCGCGCCTGCGGGAACGCGTACGCGCGGTGATCGACCACGGCGCCTATGATGCGGACGACACGTTCCGTCGATTGACCGAGATGCTGGACTTGATGTGCACCGTGGTGATTGGGCTGATCGACGAAGGAGTGGCCACGGGAGCGCGCACGTTCAATGCGCTGGATGAACTGGAGCTGCGCGAATTTCTGCGAAAGCACGGGTGTCATCAGCGCGCGTTGGAATGTGCCTTCCTACGGACGTACTACAACCTCGCGCTCGCGTATAGCGGTGGCGATTCGACCGATCCGGCCAATGAGAATGCGGCCGCGGGGGTCGCCATCAACATCATGCTGCGAGGCTGTGTGGGGTATCGCGGGGCCTTCATGTGGGAGATGCAATCGGGAATGGGGGACACGATCTTCGCGCCGTACTACGAGGTGTTGTTGAAACGCGGCGTGAAGTTCGAGTTTTTCCACCGCGTGCGCGAACTGGGATTGTCGTCCGACGGACGTCGTGTGCAGACCATCGAGATCGAGCGTCAGGTGGATCTGCGCGGCCCGCGATACGATCCCTTGATCGATGTCAACGGCCTCGCCTGTTGGCCGTCAACGCCGCGCTACGAGCAACTGGTGCAGGGCGAACAACTGCGAGCGGGTGGCAACACGTTCAACCTGGAGTCCAACAACAGTCAGTGGACGCCGGTAGGGGCCGTGACCCTGCACGCGGGGCGCGATTTCGACACGGTGGTGCTTGGCATTCCCACCATGTCGGTGCCCATCTGCACGCCGTTGGCACAACACAGTGCCTCGTGGCGGAACATGATTGCTGGTGTGGAGACGGTGGCGACTCAGGCGTTTCAGCTGTGGCTTCGCCCGTCAGTCGAGGCGTTGGGATGGCGCCCGAGTACCTCGCCCGAGCAGCACAGTGGCCGATCCGTGCTGGGCGCGTACGCCCAACCCTTTCACACGTGGGCGGACTTCAGCCATCTGGCCGCCAGCGAAGACTGGCCGGAATGGATGCGGCCACACACGGTGGCCTACTTTCTTGGCACGATTCCAGCACCGTTCGAGGCATCGGCCCAACCGACCAGCGCGGAGGGGAACAGTCTCTATGTCCAGCGTGAATCCACGCGGTGGATGACCAGCTCAGCGCGAGCGCTGTGGCCGCGATTCGTCGACGCCAACGGCGCGCTCGCCTGGGACCTGCTGGTGGATCCGGGCGAACGCGACGGAGAGGCGCGCTTGGATTCGCAATATCATCGCGCGAACACTGAAGGCAGCGAACGCTACGTGCAACACACGGCGGGAACAACGAAGCATCGACTCAAGGCGGGAGAGTCCGGCTTCGAGAATCTTGTCCTCGCGGGGGACTGGACGGACACCGGCATCTGCGGTGGTTGCGTCGAGACGGCCACCATGTCCGGACTGCAGGCGTCACGCGCCATCTCGGGATATCCGGAGATGGTGCTCGGCGAGTTACGATAGCTCGGGTTTGTCCTGCGCGAGGGACTGAGCCGGCCGTGGCGTCAAGGGAAATACAGACGGAAGACGGAAGACGGGCGACTTGAGACAAAGACCAAAACGTCTGAGTCTCAAGTCTCCAGTCCTCCGTCTCTCGTCTGTTGTTCCCCAATCACGCAAGTCGTGTCGCCGGATGCACACGAGCACCCGCGGCTCAGAAGTACCCCGTCAACCCTGCCAGCACGCGACGCCGATCAATCGACCCGCCATAAATGTGGTACGTCCGTTGATCGAACAGGTTGGTGGCCGTTGCGTGCACGCGCACCTTTGCGCGCAGCAAGTATCCGAGGCCACCGTCAATGCGCTGATTGGACGGGATTCGCCCGCGGAAGAAACCGGAGGACCAATCGTGCGCGGTGGCGAAGCTGGCGCTGGACCACGCGTCGAAGCGACTCGCCGTAAACGACGCGCGCACGTTGCCTTTGTGCCGGGGCGTGTTGGGAACAATCAGGTCTCCCGGCACCAGCGGTACACCTTCGTCGACGGTGAAGTCGAAGTAGGAATAATTCCCCGTGATGCGAACTTGCTTGGTCACCTCCACGCCAGCACCGAACTCCATGCCCCACTCTGTAGCGCGGCCCGCGTTGCCGTAGGAGTACACGATCGCCGTCGTGCCCGCCGGATCGTTCAGTCGCGTCAGCCCCGATCCTGCGCCGAGCGCGCCGTGCACCGCACCTTCAAGCGCCGCCTTGCTGAAGGGCTGACCGATGCCGGTGCCGTCCACGGGCTATAC
>JBEBIR010000219.1:0-6190 GCA_040080315.1 Gemmatimonas sp. | reverse complement strand
ACAAGGGACCGGCGCGAAATGAGGAGGGCTCGCAGTCCGCGATCGGCGGTGGCGGTGCGGAGAGTGGACGAACCATTGGATGGGTTTGGGTGTCGAAGGTCACGCAAACCGCCCTGTTCCACTGCCGCTGGTCCCACCCTCCTGCGACCACCCAATGCGTGCTCTCCAGTACCTCGCCTTGCTATTGCTGTGGGCCGCGCCGCTGGTGGCGCAAGCGCCTGCCGCGGCCGACTCTACAAAGTCCGAGTTGGTGCGCGTATTTGTCGACTGCCAGTCCAGCGGGTGCGACGACGACTTTTTTCGCACCGAAATCACCTGGGTGAACTTCGTTCGCGACCGCACGGCCGCCAACGTGTTCATACTGGTGACCTCGCAGCGGACAGGAAGCGGAGGGTCGCAATACCGCATCAATCTGGATGGCCAGGGTGCGTTCGTCGGTTTGCGGGACTCCCTTGAGTACACCACGCGGCAAGGCAACACCGACGATGAGGATCGCCGAGCGCTGACTCGGGTGATGTCGTTCGGATTGCTGCGCTATGCGCGAGCCACGCCAATTGGCGATCGCCTGAAGCTCTCGTTGACGGAGAGCGCCACCAAGGAGGCCCCCGCCGGGGCGCGGGGCGCGAAGGATCGCTGGAACTTGTGGGTGTACTCGGTGAGCGCGAACACCTTTGCCAACGGTGACGAGAACTACAAGAGCGCGAATGTCTTCGGCAATATCTCGGCGCGACGCGTCACCGACGCCTGGAAGCTCAGTCTCAACTCCTACGTCAACTATTCCGAGAACAGCTACAAGCTGAGCAGCGGATCGATCGCCAACTACCAGCACTCTTTGGGTGCCTCGGGTTCGGCGGTGAAGTCGCTCAATGCACACTGGTCGACGGGACTGACGGGCAACGTCAATTCCTCGAAGTACGAGAACTATCGGGTGTCGATGCAGGCGATGCCAGCCATCGAGTTCAACCTGTTTCCGTACAAGGAAGCCACGCGTCGGCAGTTGGTATTCCGCTACGGCGTTGGCTTGCGATCGTTCAAATACGATTCGACAACGATTTTTGGGAAACTCAGTGAAACCAAGCCCGCGCATGAGCTCATCATTTCCGCTGAGGCGCGGCAGAAGTGGGGGTCGCTGAATATCGGCATCGGGGGCAACCAGTTTCTCGACGATCTCGACAAGCGCCGACTCAGCATCGGCGGCGGCGTGAGCTGGCGCATCGTGCGCGGCTTGGAGTTCAACGTCAACGGCTCATACGAGGTGTTGCGCGACCAGCTCAATATTCCGCGCGGCACGCTCGAAGATGAGGACATCCTGATTCGCCTTCGGCAGATCCAGTCAGGCTACAACTATTTCGGGAGCGTCGGGCTGAGCTATACGTTTGGTTCGCTGTTCAACAACGTCGTGAACCCGCGCTTTGGTGGCGGCGGCGGCGGACGCTCATTCAGATTCTTCTGATCGTCCAACGGCTACGCGCGCTCCGTCACCATCGCCTTCCACGCCTTTGCCACACGCTCCGTCGGCAGCCACGCCGTTGGGTAACCTGATACCTTACCGTCTCCCAACGGCACAAACGAGTGGCCACGAGCGCCAGATGGTGTTCTTCCGCGAACGACTTCCGCACCGTATCCGGCACCGCGTCTGCGCGTTAGCGGTTGCCCCGTCGCTGTTGGTGATGTCCACGCGAGCCGGAGGACAGTCCTCCGGCTCGCGTGCGGCATTTGAACTGGGCGCCATGGGCGTTGGCGCACTCACCCACGCGGCACCGGGCGTGTTCGGGCACAACATCACGGAGGGCTATTTCACGCAGCCCAATGTGATGGTCGGCGCGCGCCGCGGCCCGTTCGCGCTCACCGGGACCATCAATCTCGAAGGCTACACGTTGCGGCGCGGTGAGCTCAACGCCGGCATTTATGGCGAGGGCTATGTGGATCGCCGTCACCCGCACACGTTGGTGCATGAGGCGATGGCATCGGTCACGTCGCCGAGCCGCGGCGGGGTGCGCGCGTCGCTGTCGGTCGGCAAGGGCTTCACACCCTTCGGCACCGATGACCCGATGATGCGGCCCATGGTGAAGTACCCGGTGAATCACCACCATGCGCAAATCATCGAGCGCGTGCAGACAATCGGCGCCCTGCAGTTCGGTGACTCCGTGCGGAGCGCGGTGCTTGAGCATGCGTTCTTCAATGGCGACGAGCCGGTGAGCCCATTCATCGGTCCACGCTGGCAACGTTTTGGGGATTCGCGCACGACGCGCGTGACCGCCTTACCCATGCGTGGCGTTGAGCTTCAGGCGAGTCGCGCGTTCGTGCGATCACCAGGCATCACGCAGGGCGGTGCGTTCGACCATACGCAGTCCAGTGTGTCCTTGCGCGTCGATCGCGAGCTGGGCCAGCACGCCATGCCCGGTCACGACATGCCGGGACACGACATACCGGGAGACGGCACGCGTGGCGATCGCCGCTACCTGCTGGCGGAGTTCGCTCGCACGGACGAAGGGTTTGGCGCCGAACGCGTGTTCCGATTCCACAGTCTGTTGGCGGAAGGGTTGATCGAGCGTCGTGGATGGGGTGTCGCCGCACGTGTCGAGCGCACCGACCGCCCGGAGAACGAACGGCTGCTCGATCCGTTTCGCACGGCGAACGGACACATTGATTTCCAGATTATCGGCATCACCCGATGGTCGTTGGCGACGCTCCATGTCGACGCGCCATCGGCGAGCGTGTGGCGTGCGGCGCGGGTGCGCGCCTCGCCGTTCATGGAACTGTCGGGTGCCCGCGCAACCGCCTTGCGCACCCCCGCCGTGTTCGTGCCCCGCGAATTCTACGGTGCCGGAACGCTCTGGTCGGTGACGGCGGGACTGCGTGTGCATGTTGGTACCATGCGCCACCGGATGGGTCGCTACGGTGTACTGGCTTCACCCCTCTGACATAGATTCGAATCATGACGCGTAATCGCCTTGCCAGTGTCCTCATCGCCGTCGGCGCTCTATTCGGTTGCAGTGGCGGGGGCACAACCGATCTCCCGGTCAACCCGCCGCCCACGCAGTCCATCGCGGTGGCCGTCAGCCTCGGACTCGTGGCGGCGCCTCGCGGTTCGACCCACGGCGTGACGGTCACCGTCACGCGAAACGGCGGATACGCAGCGGCCATCGCGCTGTCGGTGACTGGTCTGCCGGTCGGGGTAACGGCTACCTTCACGCCAGCAACGCTTGTGGGCACGGAGTCGACGACCGCGCTGCTCATGTTCTCGGTCAGTCCGGCTGCGGTAGTGGCGACCAGCACTGTTACGATCAACGCCACTGGTGACGGCGTCGCGTCAACGACGGCGCAGGTTTCACTGAACGTTTCCGCTCCCGCGGCGATCACTCTCGCAGCGCTGGGTCTGGGATCGGTCCCCGATCGCTACACATCCGAACTCTGGGTGCGCGGCACGACAGCCTACACAAGCACGTGGGGCACGCGCAGTGGCACCGGACGCGGCAACGCCATCAAGATCTGGGACGTGAGTGCCCTCACGCCCACGCTGGTCGACTCGGTCATCGTCGCCAACGCCAGTACGTTGGGTGACGTGCAGGTGTCCGACGATGGATCGTTACTGGTGGCCGCCATCGAATCCAATCCGAACGGCGGACTGGCCATCTATCAGTTGGACACGCCGCGTTCGCCACGTCTGCTGGTGCGTACCACCGGTGGTGAATTGCAGTACGGGGTGCACACCGTCGAGATCGCGCGGGTCAACGGCGTGCTATACGCATTCTGCAATATCGACCCGGCCAACAACGTTCTGGCGCGACTGGTGATCGTGTCGCTCGCCAATCCGTCGCAACCGACAACGGTCGCATCAATTCAGATGGGCACGCCATACATCCACGACGTGTTCGTCCGTGACGGCCTCCTCTTCACCGGTGAGTGGAATAGTGGTCTCGGCATCTGGGACATCGGTGGTGGTGGCACAGGAGGGACCGTCGCCGTACCCAAGCGTATTTCGCATGTCGCCACGCTGGGCGGCAAGGTTCACAACATGTGGTGGTACCATGATCCGGCTGACAACAGCAAGCGCTACGTGTTTGTCGGAGAGGAAGGGCCCGGCGTCATCGGGTCCAGTTCTGTCGGCGACGTCCATGTGGTCGACATCTCCACGATCACGGCGCCGGTGGAAGTCGCGCGCTACACCGTGAGCGGCGGCGGGACGCACAACTTCAGCGTCGATGAGGCCAGTGGATTTCTCTACGCCGCGTACTACAACGCGGGCGTGCGCGTGCTCGACGTACGGGGCGATCTGGGCAGTTGCGTCACGAGTCAGCGAACCGCGGACGGTCGCTGCGACCTGACCCTGATGGGACGAGAGAAGGCGATCTTCAGCGGCAATGGGTCGGTGTATGTGTGGGGCGTGCACTGGTCCGCGAGCGGGATGTTCGCCAGCGACATGCTGAACGGCCTTTGGCGAATTTCGCCCGCCACTCGGTAGCGTGACAGGAAGGGGCCGTCTGCCCCTTCCGCCTCCGTCGCCAGACGGCGAACCTTCGTGGCCATGCGTCGGACTCTTTTTCTGATCGGGGCGCTCCTCGTCGCCCATGTCGCCCTGTTGGCCGTCACGCCTTCCGGTGCGACCAAAGCTGACAATTCCGAGGGACTCGACGTCGGCATCGTGTTCGATGTCGGTGGTCGTGGCGACAAGTCGTTCAACGACGGTGCCTATCTCGGTGGCCTGCGGGCGGCCCGCGATCTTGGCGCGCGCGTGCGCTACATCGAACCGGGTGAAGGCAGTGATCGCGAAGCCGGGCTGCGACTGCTGGCCGCCGAGGGTCTCGATCTCGTGATCGGCGTCGGCTTCATCTTCAGCGACGACGTCAACACGCTGGCGAAAGAGTATCCGAACGTGCGATTCGCCGACGTGGACTATGCCGTGTCCACGGACAGCGTTGGCAATCCCCTGCCGATGCCTGACAACCTCGTCGCACTCAAGTTTCGTGAGGAAGAGGGCTCCTTCCTGGTGGGCGCGCTGGCCGCACTGGTCGGCAAGAGCAAGAAGATCGGGTTCATCGGCGGCATGGATATCGCCCTCATCCACAAGTTCGAAGCGGGCTATCGAGCCGGCGTGAAGTACGTCTGTGCCGATTGCGAGGTGGTGGTGGCATATGCCGGTGTAACCCCCGAGGCGTTTCGCAATCCCGGCAAGGGCAAGGAGATGGCGCTCAGTCAGTACAGTCAGGGCGTGAATGTGATTTTTCACGCGTCGGGCTCGACCGGGCTCGGCGTATTCGAAGCCGCGCGGTCAGCGGGCAAGCTGGCCATTGGTGTCGACGCCGATCAGTACAGCGAAGCGCCGGGTGTCGTGCTCACCAGCATGGTGAAAGGCATTGATGAATCGGTGTATCAAGCCGTCAAGGCGGTGAAGGAGGGACGCTTTCAGGGTGGCATTCAACAGTTCGGCCTCGCCGAGAAGGGCGTCGGCTACATCTACGATGCGAATAACAAGGCGCTCATTCCCGACGCGGTGCGCCGTCGGCTCGACCAATTGACGGCGGAGATCATTGCCGGCCGCATCAAGGTGCCGAGCACGCGATGACTCGCCCGCCGACGCAGAGCACGGCAGTGCGCATGACGGGTCTCGCGAAGTTGTTCGGTACGGTGGCGGCCAACCGTGATGCGTCGCTCGAGGTCACGACCGGAGAGATTCATGCGCTGGTCGGCGAGAACGGCGCGGGCAAGAGCACGCTCATGCGCGTCCTTGCGGGCATGTACGCGCCCGACGCGGGCACCGTGCAGGTGAACGGCCGCGACGTGACCGGCTGGTCGACGCCCGAAGCGATCGCCGCCGGTGTGGGAATGGTGCACCAACACTTCATGCTCGTCCCGACGCTCACCGTGGCGGAGAATGTCGTACTGGGCATGGAGCCGACGCACGGCGTGCGAGTGGACATGGCCAAGGCCGTCGCCGACGTGAAAGCGCTCTGTGCCAGAAGCGGTCTGCATGTCGACCCGTCGGCCAAAGTCGCCGACCTTTCCGTCGGCGAGGCGCAGCGCGTGGAGATCCTCAAGACGCTCTATCGTGGCGCGCGCATTCTCATTCTCGACGAACCGACCGCCGTGTTGTCACCACCGGAAGTGCGCGATCTGTGGGATGTGCTGCGTGCACTCAAAGCAGATGGTGGCACGGTGGTGCTCATCACGCACAAGCTCGACGAGGTGA
>JBEBIR010000004.1:0-25787 GCA_040080315.1 Gemmatimonas sp. | reverse complement strand
GCCTCGGCCGCCGCCGTCGCGGGGCGTGGCGGTGCCGCCGGTGGCGGTGGCGGTGGTGGTGGTGGCGGCCGAGGCGGCGCGCCGGCCAGCGACAACACTGGTCCGATCATTGGCGATCCGATTGGCGCCGAAGGACTCGCCGTCGACTTGCGTCATGCCATGATCCCGTACACGGCTCCTGAACTCATCGCCATCGCGGAGAAGGAATACGCATTCAGTCTGAGCGAGGCCAAGAAGGCCGCTCGTGAGATGGGCTTTGGTGACGACTGGAAGGCGGCGATGGAAAAGGTGAAGAACACGTACGTCGAGCCCGGCAAGCAACCAGACCTCATTCGCGATCTTGCGCGGCAGGCGGAGGCGTTTTTCGACAAGCATGACTGGATCACGATTCCCGCGCTGGCCCGGGAAGACTGGCGTATGGAGATGATGACTCCCGAGCGGCAGCGCGTCGCGCCGTTCTTTCTTGGCGGCGATCTCATTCAGGTGTCGTATCCCACCGACGACATGACGGACGACGAGAAGCTCATGAGCTTGCGGGGCAACAACCCGCATTTCTCGCACGCCACGGTATTCCACGAGCTCAACCCCGGGCATCATCTGCAGGGGTTCATGTCCGCGCGTTACAACTCGCATCGTCGGCTGTTTTCCACCCCATTCTGGGGCGAAGGGCAGGCGCTCTACTGGGAGATGTTCCTCTGGGATCACGATTTCCACGTGAGTCCCGAGGACCGCATGGGGGCGCTTTTCTGGCGCATGCATCGGAGCGCGCGCATCATCTTCTCGCTCAATTTTCATCTCGGCAAGATGAATCCCGAGCAGGCGATTCAGTTCCTGATTGATACGGTGAACTTCGAGCGGGCCAACGCCGAGGGCGAAGTGCGGCGCTCGTTCAACGGGAGCTATTCGCCGCTGTATCAGGCGGCCTACATGCTGGGTGGCCTGCAACTGCGTTCGCTGTACAAGGAAGTTGTGACGACCAAGAAGATGGGCGAGCGGGAATTCCATGACGCCGTCATTCAAGGTGGCGCCATGCCCATCGCCATGGTGCGCGCGCGACTGCTCAAGGTACCGCTCACGCGCGACGGGGCCGCGTCCTGGCGATTCGCCGACGACCTGCCGCCGCCGCGTCCGTTTCCGGTGAAGGCCGGGAAATAGGAGGCGTTGATGGACTCACCAAATCGCATTGCGGATCGTCTGCGCCGCACGATCACGGGGCCCATGTGGCACGGGCCCAGTGTCGTGGAGGCGATCGGCGATCTCACCGCGAAGCACGCGGCGACGCATGTTATCGCACACGCGCATTGCGCGTGGGAACTTGTCCTGCATATCGCCGCCTGGGCGGAAATTGCGCAAGCCCGACTGGATGGCGAGGCGTGGCTCACGCCAACGGATGCGGAGGACTTCCCCCCGCTTGGTATTCGGCGTGGGAAGCCCGAGTGGGTAGCGGCGCAGCGTCGGGCGGCGGCGGCGTATGAATCACTGGCCGCGGCGGTCAAGGTGCGCGCCCCTGCCGAACTCGATGCGGTGGTGGTCGGACAGAAGTACACGGCCGCCGTCATGCTTCACGGCGTCGTGGAGCATGGGTGCTATCACGCGGGCCAGATCATCCTGCTGCGGAAGGCACTACAGCCCTAGTCCTGTGTCTATCCTGAAACGCCAGATTCGCGACGGTGGAACAACAGACGAGAGACGGCAGACGGGCGACTCAAGACCAAGACCCGCTGCGTCTGAGTCTGCCGTCTCCAGTCTACCGTCTCTCCTCTGTTATTCCACCATCGCGAAGGACGAGGTTCAGGATCGACCCTAGTCTTGCGCCGTGCCTACCCCCGGAACACCGGCGTGACGCCAAGGTTGTGGAACAGAAACGCGTACACATCGGCCGTTTCGGCAATGTTCTTCGTCAGCGACGAACTCCCGTGCCCTGACTGCGTTTCAATGCGAATGAGCACGGGACTGGTGCCACCGTGCGCCGCCTGCAGACGCGCGGCGAACTTGAAGGAGTGCGCCGGCACTACGCGATCATCGTGATCACCGGTGGTGATGAGCGTCGCCGGATAGTCGACGCCGTCACGCAGGTTGTGCAGCGGCGAGTACGCCATGAGGTACTCGAAGCCCTCGGCGTCGTCGCTCGACCCATAGTCGGCAATCCAATTCCAGCCGATCGTGAAATGATGGAAGCGAAGCATGTCCAATACCCCAACTGACGGCAGCGCGACCCGCGCGAGTTCCGGGCGTTGCGTCATGATCGCGCCCACCAGCAGACCACCGTTCGATCCGCCTTGCATCGCGAGTCGCGACGAACAGGTGTACCCCTCCGCGATCAGCCACTCGGCCACCGCGACAAAATCGTCAAACACATTCTGCTTGCGCGCCTTCATGCCCGCGCGGTGCCACGCTTCCCCATACTCGCCGCCGCCGCGCAAGTTCGCCTGCACGTACACACCACCCTGTTCGAGGAAGGCGACGCGCAGCGCGCTGAAACTCGGCGGTAGCGAGACATTGAAGCCGCCGTATCCGTACAGCAGGGTCGGGTTCTTGCCGTCCAGCACCAGGCCTTTGCGCGCCACGATGAACGCCGGGACACGCGTGCCGTCCTTGCTGGTCACGAACACCTGCTGCGTCTCGAACTGTGACGGATCGAACGGCAGCGACACGTCGTGGAGCACACGACTCTTGCCGCTGGCGATGTCGTATTCGTAGACGGTGGATGGTGCAGTGAACGATGTGAACGTGTAGTACACGAGGGTCGCGTCAGGCTCGCCGTGGAATCCCACCGCAGTTCCCAACCCGGGCAGCACGACGTCGCGCTCGAACGTGCCATCGCGATGATGAACGGATACGCGTGAGGTGACGTTGTGCAGGTAGCAGGCGAAGATGCGCTGCCCCGCGGTGGTCACGGCGTCCAGCGGCTCGGTGCGTTCCGCGATCACGGTGGTCCAATTCGACTCATCTGGTGATGTCGGATCGATCAGGACCACGCGTCGATTGGGTGCGTGACGATTGGTGGCCACCAGCAGCGCATCTCCGACATTGTCGATGACGTGCATCTCATCATCGAAATCGGTCCAAACGGAACGGAACGATGCGTCGGGCTGGCGAAGGTCGAGCAGGGAGAACGCGGTACCATCCTTGCCTTTGCCACGGTCGCTCACATACAGAATCGCATAGCGTTCGTCCTCCGTCGTGACGACCTGATGAAATCGCTGCCGATTGTCCGGGTCGGCAAAGATCATGCGATCGGACGACTGCGGCGTTCCCAGCGCGTGGTAGTAGACCTGATGATCGTCATTCATTGACGAATAGGCCGCCGCCGTCACCTCCGGCGCGGGATATCGGCTATAAAAGAACCCGTCGCCGAACCAGGCGATGGAGGAGACCTTGACCCAATCGATCACATCGGAAAGATCCCGACGGGTGGCGAGGTCCATTACCCGGATTTGCTGCCAGTCGGAGCCGGACTCGCTTACCATATAGGCAATGCGTGTTCCCGTCCGGTTGAATGTGAGACTGGCGACGCGCGTGGTGCCGTCGGGGGACATGGCGTTGGGGTCGAGCAGCACCTCGGGTTCGCCGTCTGCGCTCGACTGCAGGTAGTACACGGCCTGATTCTGCAGCCCCTCGTTCCGCGTGAAGATCCGCCATTGGCGCTTTACGTCGGGCGCCGAAATGCGCGGATAGTCCACCAGTGCGGTCAGCCGTTGGCGGAGGGACTCGCGTGATGGGATCTGGTCAAAGTAGGCGAAGGTGACCTTATTCTGTGCCGTGACCCAGGCGCCGGTCTCCTCAGAGGTATCGTCCTCCAGCCAGCGGTAGGGGTCGGCCACCGGCGTCCCGTGCAGCCAATCCAGCTGGTCGGACTTCCGGGTGATGGGATAGGTCATCTGTAGGGAAAAGGTCAAAAGGAGGGCTATCCGAGAACAATAGCCCACTGGCGTGAAGTCCTAGATCCCCCTTATTCTTCCAAGCTCCACCAGAATATCGGCGGATTTTCAGGGCTTCCTGAGGCTGGGGTCGGGTTTCTGTCCCCATGGCCTCGGCGGCGATGCCAAGTCGGTTCCGGACGGGAGAATTCGCTCCCGCCTCCGCGTCATGGCCTCTCGCGACGGTTCGGGTCTCGCAGCAGACCCGCCGGATCTGTGGCACTCAACACCGGGCCATCCAGGGCCCCGGAGCGACATATGCACCCGTTCATCGAAACGCAAAAGGAATGGCTGAAGACGAACATCCCGCCGTTCCGCCCAGGCGACACCGTTCGCGTCAACGTCCGCGTCAAGGAAGGCGATAAGGAACGCGTGCAGGCTTTCGAGGGTGTGTGCATTGCCCGCCGTGGTGGTGGCGTGAGCGAGAGCTTCACGGTTCGCAAGATCTCGAACGGCGTCGGTGTGGAGCGCATCTTTCCGCTGCATAGCCCGATGATCGCCGACATCATCTGCGTGCGTCGTGGCGCCGTGCGCCGGGCCAAGCTGTACTACCTGCGCGACGTCGTGGGCAAGGCCGCGCGCATCAAGGAACGCAAGGTCTCGCGGGTAACGCCCAGCAAGTAAGCCGCGCGCGTCGCACGCGATCGCAACGCGAGCGCGCCGTGGCGCGATGGAGTCCGATCGAGCGCGCCGTGCGCGCTGAATTCGGGCCACTCATTGCGGGAGTCGACGAAGTCGGACGGGGCCCCCTTGCGGGCCCCGTTGTCGCGTGTGCGATCGTCATGCCGCCCACGCAACGCGCCATCGCCGGCGTCAATGATTCCAAACAACTGAACGCCGTAACACGAGAGCGATTGGACCGACTCATTCGTGAGCGCGCCATCGTCGTCTCGCTCGGCGCCGCCTCCGTGCGCGAGGTCGATCGCCTGAACATCTACCATGCGACGGTGCTGGCGATGCGGCGGGCGTTGTCGCGCCTCGCGCGCGTCATGGGACGGTCGCCCGATCATGTGCTCATCGACGGGAATGCGCTGCGCACGCTGGGCATTCGACACACCGCGGTCGTCAAAGGTGATGCCAAGTGTTACGCCATCGCCTGCGCGTCAATTGTCGCAAAGGTGACCCGCGACCGACTGATGCATCGGCTGGCCGAACGCCACGGCGGGTATGCCTGGGAGAGCAACGTGGGCTACGGCACCCCGCAGCACCTCGAGGCGCTGGCGGCGCACGGCCTCACGCCGCATCATCGTCGCAGCTTCTGCCTCGACGCGCAGACAACGTTTGACGAACTCACTTAGTACTTAGTACTTAGTACTTCGTACTCATCCATCCCGAGCTCCAGTCATGACCACACACTCCACGTCCGTCTTTCGCCCCGGACTGCTTGATCGACAGGTTGCCCTCGTCACGGGCGGTGGGACCGGCATCGGATTCGGTATCTCACGACTGCTTTCGGCACTCGGCGCCCACGTCGTGATGGCCAGTCGCAAGCCGGATCATCTTGAGAAAGCGCTCGCCGACATTGCGGTGGTTGGCGGCAAGGCGTCTACCGTCCAGCTCGATGTTCGCGACCCCGAGCGAGTGAAAGCGACGGTGGACGAGATCGTGGCGCAGCATGGTCGCATCGATGTGTTGGTGAACAATGCGGCTGGCAATTTCTACGCGCCGAGCGCGACGCTCTCCCCCAATGCGTGGCGCAGCGTGCTTGAGATTGACTTGTTCGGCACGTTTTACTGTTCGCAGGCGGTGTATCCACACATGGCGAAGCAGGGCGGTGGTCGCATTGTGAGCACGAGCATGACGCTGCACTATCGCGGCTGGCCGCTGATGGCGCATGCCACCGCCGCGAAAGCCGGCGTGGATGCGCTCACGCGAACACTGGCCGTTGAATGGGCACCGCAGCGTATTCGCGTGAATGCGATTGCGCCCGGGCCAATTCCGACTGAGGGCGTGCGCAAAGCCTTCACCCCACCTAGCGACAGCGGTGTGCCTGACGTATTCGCCGCAACTGAGCGACACATGGCAGAGTACGCCGCGAAGGGAATTCCACTGGGACGCTGGGGCAGTCCGGACGACATCGCCAATATGGTGGCATTTCTGGCGTCACCAGCCGGTGATTGGATCACGGGAGCGATCTTTGTTGTCGACGGAGGTGAGTGGTTAGCGAAGTCGTCTACGTGAAGGGAGCTGGACCGTGACGCAGTGATGATCGATGCTGATACGTGATGCGCGTCGCATTGCGATTTTCGCGATGTGACGATCGTCACCTTTCGACGGGTGACATGAGATAGCTTCCGTGTGTGGATTGGTGCTATTGCTGAATGACAGCGTTGGCCCGGTCTCCCACTCACTCATCTCGGAGGAGCTATGCGAGCCATTGGATATGCGGTGTCGGCGGTGCTGGTTGCGAGCACGCTTGGCGCGTGCGCGACGAAGGGATTTGTCCGCAAAGGATTGGACGAACAGCGTGTCGCGCTGACAACAGAAAAGAGCGCGCGCGTGGCCGGCGACAGTGCGCTGATGGGCGACATCAACGTTGTCAAGACGGATGTGAACAGCGTGAAGGCCGATCTCGCGGCGCTGCGCAACGACCTCACCGGACTGAAGACAGAATTCGGTGCGCGCATCTCGGCCGTCGAAGGACAGATTAAGTTTGCGATGCCGGTGCACTTCGGTTTCGATGATGCCGCCGTGCGGACGATCGATCAGGCGGCACTGGAGCGCTTTGCACAAGTCGCCGCCAAGCACTATGCGGGCGCGACGATCACCATCGAAGGGTTCGCGGATCCCGCGGGCAGCACGCAGTACAACCTGCGCCTGTCGCGCGAACGCGCCGATGCCGTTCGTGACTTTCTCGTGACGAAGGGTCTCGACGGCACGCTGCTCAAGACGGTGGGTTACGGCAAGACGCGTCTGGTCAAGGCTGGTGCCACGGGTGACGCACCAGGTGCGGAGCTCAACCGCCGCGTGACGTTTGTGGTGGACGCGTCGGCCGACGCGACGGTCGCAGTGCTCTCTTCTATACGCTGATTACGACCCGCTGGCCTCCCCCGGCTCAGCGGCGTTGTAACCACGTGGCCGGCCCTCTCGGGGGTCGGCCACGATAGTTTTCAGGCATGCCCGAGACACGATCGCTCGTTGAACACCTGACGCGTCCTGAGTCGGAGTTGCCGCGTATGAACACGGCGCGCGACGCGTTGCCGCCGCAACTGCGTGCGTCATCGGATCTGGGTGTTCTCGACATTACCGAGTGGTTCGGGGATACCAGTGGCGGGATTCGTACCTACCTGCTGCAGAAGGCCCAGTATGTCGCGGCACGACCCTGGCTGCGGCACACCCTTGTGGTGCCGGGCGCGCGTGACGCCATCACCGAGCAGGACGGCGTCCGCCTGTATCGTTTGCAGGGGCCGCCTATTCCACGACAGAAGCCGTATCGCTTCATGCTCGCAACGGGCAGCGTGGCAAAGATCATTCGGCACGAACGCCCCGATCTGATCGAGATCGGCAGCCCGTTCATAGTGCCATGGATCGTGCGTCACGCGACGCGTGATCTGGATACGCCGATGGTGTGCTTCTACCACACCAACTTGCCACGCGTATTCGCGCCGACATCGCGCGTGCACGGGTTGGCGCGCCGCGCCATGTATCGCGCATCATGGCAATACATGCGGCACCTTGATCGTTTGTTTCCACTGACCATCGTCACGTCGGACTTTTCCGCGAACGACTTGGCGCAGGAAGGAATCACACGCATCGCCAAGGTGCCACTGGGTGTTGACCTTGAGCGCTTCATCCCTGAGCGTCGCCTGGTGTCCGACGCCACACGGCGTCGCTTTGGCTTGCCAAGTGGCCCGTTGGCCGGATTCGTTGGTCGATTTGCGCGCGAAAAGGAATTGAGTGTCGTGCTGGATGCATGGCAGACGGTTGAACGTCGCACGGGCGCGCGCCTGGTGCTCGTCGGCACCGGCCCGCTGGAGGCCGCGTTGCGCGCGCACCCGTATGGTGGGCGCGTGAGTTTTGTCCCGTTTCAATCGGATCGCGATGCGCTGGCCGACTTGTTGGCCGCGTTCGACGTCTACATTGCGCCGGGCCGCATCGAGACCTTCGGATTGTCGTCACTTGAAGCGTTGGCCAGTGGAACGCCCGTGCTCTCCGCCGATCAGGGCGGGGTCTCAGAGCAAGTCGCCCGCAGCGGTGCGGGGCGGACCTTTGCCTCAGGAGACGTTGAATCCCTGGTTTTCGAAGCGGAGCGACTGCTGGGCGATGATCTCGCGGCGCTCGGCCGACACGGCCGCGCGTATGCCGAACGGGAGCACGCATGGCATACCGTGTTTGACCGATTGTTCGAGGTTTATCGCGACGTAGTGCGCACGCATGGATCGACGACGGCGCACGCAACGGCAGCGCGCTGAGTCACGACGGTGCCATCCAAGCGCTTGCTGGTTTCCATACATGATGTGACACCGGCGTTGGAGCAGCCGGTGCGCGCGTTGTGGCAGCTATGTCGCGCGCACGGTGTGACGCCGGCGTTGCTGGTGGTGCCGGATTGGCACGGCGCCTGGCCGATTGAGCGGCATCCGCTGTTCATGGACTGGGTGCGGGCGCGGTCGCGCGAGGGGGCCGAGATCATTCTGCACGGCGAACGACACGACGAGGTCGGACTCCCGCGCGGCTGGCGTGACATGGTGCGCGCGGTGGGTCGTACGGCGCGCGAGGGCGAGTTTCTAACGCTCAACCATGCGGCCGCCCGCACGCGCATTGCGCGTGGACTGTCACGCCTCACGGATCAACAGTTGGCGCCCATCGGATTCATTCCGCCGGCATGGCTGGCCAGAGGCGCAACACACGACGCCGTCCGTGAGGCAGGATTGGTGTTCAGTGAAGATGATCGGGCGATTCTCCTGCACCGGTTTGGCACACGGCTAGTGGCGCCCGTGCTGCGCTGGAGTGCGCGCACGGCAGCGCGCGCGTGGGGTTCGCGGATCATGGCCGCGGTCCGCTGGCGCGCCTGGCAGCAGGAACCCCTGCTACGACTCGCGCTCCATCCGCAGGATCTGTCGCATCCAGCGACCAACGCCTCCGTGCAACGCGACGTCGGCCGTTGGACGCGCGCACGCACCGTCATTCGGTACGACGCCCTGTGATGTCTGCGAGCGGGTCGCCCGACGCGTCGTCGCTGCGGCTGGCGTTGTTTACCGACACCTATGCGCCGCAGGTCAATGGCGTTGCCCGTACACTGGAGCGATTGGTATCGGCGGTGGAGTCGCGCGGAGGCACAGTGCGCGTGTTCACTGTGGTCGATCCCGAAGCGATCGCGGCGCCGCACGTTCGGCGCTTTCCCAGCGTTCCGTTCTGGGCGTATGATCAAGTGCGTCTGGCGTGGCCCTCGCGTCGAACGGTGCGCGACGACCTTGAGGCGTTCGCGCCCACGCTGATTCACGCCGCCACCGAATTCGGCCTTGGCCTCGCGGGGCGCAGCGCGGCACGCGCGATGGGTGTGCCGTTCGTGTCGTCCTATCACACCAGCTTTACAGCATACGCCAAACACTATCGATTGGGCGCACTCGCGTCGCCCGGGTGGTCATACCTGCGGTGGTTTCACAACGGCGGCGTGCGCACCTACTGTCCCACACAGTCCATTATCACCGAGGTGGCATCGGAGGGGTTTCGCAACACGATGGTGTGGTCACGAGGCGTCGACCGCGCGCGTTTCTCTCCACGATTTCGCTCCACCGCGCTGCGCGCTCAGTTGCGCGCCGATGATGACACGCTGCTCGTCGCGTACGTGGGTCGTCTCGCGGCGGAGAAGGGACTGGAGATTGGCCTCGAGGCGATGCGACTGGTCGAACGCGCGCGCCCTGGTCGCGTGCGATTCATGGCCGTCGGCGACGGGCCGTTGTCAGCATCGGTTCACCGCCTCGCACCTGCGGAAAGCTGGCTGCCGGGCAAGCTGCTGGGTGACGCGCTGAGCGAAGCCTATGCGTCCGCCGATGTGTTTCTCTTTCCGTCGGTCACAGACACGTTTGGCAACGTGCTGCTCGAGGCCATGGCCTCTGGTCTTCCGGTGGTGGCAGCCGATGTCGGGCCGACCCGCGAACAAGTGCTCCCCGATCGCGGGTGGCTGGTGTCCCCAGGCGACCCGCAGGCGTTCGCCGCGGCACTCATCGCCTTGGTAGACGATCGCGCGGGTCTGCATGCCGCGCGCTCGTCGGCACTGGCGTTTGCGGCCACCAAGACCTGGGACGCGGTGTGGGAAGCACTGATTGGCGACTATCTGACGCATCAACGAATGCGCTGAAGCCTTCGTCGTACAGGTCACCGGTACTGTCACAGCCTCGGCGTGTTTCGTTTCAGATTCCGCGGCTCGGCGCCTGCGGTGACCGGGGTCACACTGGCCGCGCGCAAAGCGTTATCGGACGGCGGACGGCTGCCGAGACTTGCACGGCATGTCGATCTCGCGAGTCGGGCTGGTGCTGATAACGCTGTTGGCGAGTGCGTGCGCGGCGGGTGACCGGGGAATGGTGACTGGTCTCGACGCGGACGCAATTGCGCCGGGCGTGCGCGCGCATTTACAAGGGTTCGACCACGAGAACAGTGAGCCGCGCGACGCGTGGATGGGCGACTCGCTTCGCGATGTGGCCCGCGTGCGGGTGATTGATGCCGATGGCCAGCCGGTGAGCGGGGTGCCCGTTCGATTCACGGTGGCCGCGCGCAGCGGATTCATTGGCGCCTTCGATGGGTCGTCACGCGACACCATCACCGTTGCGCTGAGCGACGAAGGCGGTATCGCATCGGCCGGCATCTGGCGTCTCCCCACGCGCGACACCATTGCAGCGCTGCATGTCGCAACGGCGCAACTCGTGTCGGGAGACACCGCGATCGTACGCATTGTCGTGCGCGCCTGGCGCGATCTGTCACGATTTGGCGGCGATCGCGCGTTGGTGATCGATCGTTTGCCGATCGAACGACGCTGGATCTCGGCCATCCTGCCGCTTGGTACGTTTGGCACCGACGACGCGCTGCCATCGGCCGACGCGCTGCTGCTGACGCAGACCCGCGAACCACATGCCGTGCGCGCGATCGCCGACGGCCTGATCACGGAGATTGATGCGAGGCGCGGTGCCATTACGATGCGCCTGCGCGATCACATTCGCCTGCGCATTGGCGGGGTTGTCCTGCGGGGCGATCTGTGGGTGGGGCGCGTGCTGCACGCTGGCGATTCGCTGGGAGCGGTTGACAGCTCGCCCACCAGCGACGGCGTGGCGGTGCGGGTCCTCGACGCGACCACCACGCGCAGCCGATGGGTGCATCCCGAGCGCTACGGTGCCAGACGAAACATCTCATTCGTGGTGCGATACCTCGCCGACTCGGTGCGGTCGGCAGCGTGGGCCCTGGTACGGCGCGCGGCCCCTGATCTTGAGGGGCGCATTGACTATGATCGTGACGGTCGATTGGTGGGAAGTTGGTTTGACCCATCGGCGCCCGTCATCACGAGCCGTGGATCGACCGCCGGCCAACTCGCGAACTCGCAATTCGGCTCGACACAGGCCGCCGAGATCGATCCGACCGCGTCGCTTGCACCGACGGCAATGACATTCGCGTACGACGCGGAGCGACCCGGGCAGGTACGCATTGCGGTGGGCAGCGCCCTTGCGTCGTCACTGGGGACTGCGGGTGTTCGCGCGGTCGCCTGGGAAGACCCCGATCCGGCGGATGTGGGTGTTGCGCGTGGACTCGTGCGATACCACCTGTACCCCTCGGACGATGAGGAACGCATGGGCCGTGCCTCGGCCGTGCTGCTGGTGCAACTGGTGGACGCGACGACGTTGCGCGTGGAACTCGCGCCCGCTACGAGCCACGACGCGGTCGGGTTCTCGGCGCGAGCCATCACCGTGATCCGCTGACCGCGACCCCTTCGGCTTTCGCTGGCGCCTGCTAAATTCCGGCTCGGCCGCGCACTCGTGCGGCTTGCTCCGGTAGCTCAGTTGGTAGAGCAGCGGCCTTTTAAGCCGTAGGTCCTGGGTTCGAGTCCCAGCCGGGGCACTGTTAAGTTTTCGGCATGCGTTTCCGTATCTCCCAATGGCCTCGCGGTCGCCGATCGCTCTGGGCTCTGGCCATCGCGATGGCGCCGAGCACGGCCCATGCCCAGTTGTTCGGCAGGCCGTCGCCGCAACCGGCAGGCACCGCGCCGTCCACCGCTGTCTCACCGGCATCGCCGCGCGCCTCGATGCAGGAATTCCTGCGATTGGTGCGCGCGCAATCATGGGCTGATGCCGCGGAGTTTCTGGCTGTGCCCGCGGCTCAGCGGGATCAGGCGCTGACGCTCACGCGACGGCTGACGGTGGTCCTCGATCAGCGACTGGCGCTCACGCTCGACAATGTGTCGCCACTCGCGATGGGTGATACGCTCGACGGTGACGCGCTGGGTGATCGTCTGGGCGTGATCGCCGGACCCGGGGGGCGCGAGGATCCCGTTCGACTGGTGCGCACGACGGTTGACGGAAGGACGCGATGGGTATTTTCCGCTGCCACGGTGTCGTCGGTGAACGCGTGGTATGAGAATCTTGGCGCGCCGTGGCTGCGCGATCGATTGGCACCGTCGCTGATGCGTGAAGGACCGTGGCACGTGTTCTATTGGCAGTGGATTGGTCTCGCACTGGCGATCCCGTTGCTGGTGTTGGTGGCGTGGCTGGTGGGGGGTACCCTGCGCACGTTGTTGACCCGACTTGCCGCGCGCACGACGTCGGATTGGGATGACCTGTTGGTCGAGCACCTGCGGGGACCCTTCCGGCTGTGGATCAGCGCTATCGTTGCGTCGCCGTTGCTTGGTGTGCTCGAACTCAATGCGCGGCTCACGGCATTCGTCGACGCCATGACTCGCGTATTGGTGCTGCTGGCTGTGTTCTGGGCCGTGCTGCGCGTCATCAAGCTCGTGCAGCATCGGATGGAGAACATGGCGTGGGAGGCAGGGCACGGCGCGCAGGCCCGGACGTTGATGCCGTTGCTCGGAAACATCCTGCGTATCACACTTGTCGTCATCGCGCTGCTGGTGACGCTGGCGCAATTCGGCTATCCCGTGGGCACGCTGCTGGCCGGATTGGGGATCGGCGGCATTGCGGTCGCCCTCGCCGCGCAGAAGACCGTGGAGCATCTGTTCGGGTCGGTGTCTCTGGCGGCTGATCGGGCGTTTCGTGTTGGCGATTGGGTGCGGGCGGGCACCACGGAGGGCACCATCGAGCGCATTGGTTTGCGGTCGACGAGTTTTCGCACGAACGATCGCACGGTGGTGCGCATTCCCAACGGGCGGCTGGCCGAGGAACGTATTGAGACATTCGGTGAGCGTGACCGCATGTTGCTGCGCACCGACATCCTCCTCACCTATGGGACGTCACCGGACGTGATCGATCGTATCCGTGATGATCTTGAAGGCACGCTGCGCGCGCACGAACTGATCTGGCCGGACGCGGTGCGCGTGCACGTGACGGCGTTTACGGACTCCGCAATCCGCATCAAGATTCTGGCGTGGTTTCAGACGCAGGACTGGGGCGATTTCCTGCAGATCCGTCATCAACTGCTGCTGGAGTTCATGCGCATTGTCGAGCGCAACGGGTCGAGCTTCGCGTTTCCCTCACGTACGGTGTATCACGTGACCCAGAGCGGCGCATCGTTGGCCACGGGTCCGGTGACCGACCCGATCGTCGAGTGACGTCGACGGTGTCAGCGGTGGCGCTCGCGGCGCTCGTGCAGACAGCATTTGCCAGTTCACCGCACCTGATGCTGGCGTCGGAGTTGGCGGCACCGGTGTTGCAGGGCGTCATCACGATTGGACTGGCGGCGCTGTGTGCGCATTTGTACATGCGCTACCACCGGCCATGGTTCGGATGGTTCGCGATCGCGTGGGCCATGTATGTGGCGCGCCTGCTGTGCATTCTCAGCTTTCTGCTCACCGATCATAAGATCTGGCTGTACCTGCATCAGGTCACGACCGGCTGGACGGCGCTGGTGTTGCTCTGGGCGGCGATGGTGTTTCTGCGACAGCCGCCAACGCGTCCCCTGTACTTGCTGTATGCGATTTTTCCGCCCGTCTGGTCCTACATCGCGATCTACCGCCTCGACTCCTTCCTCTTGGCGGCCATGCCGGCGGTGCTGTTCCTCAGTGGCGCCACGATGTGGACCGGCTGGGTATTCTGGCGTCATCATCGCATCGTGTCGTCGGCTGGTGCCAAGCTGTTGGCGGTCTCGTTCTTCGCGTGGGGACTGCATCATCTGGACTATCCGATCCTGCGTGCCCAGGGCGCATGGAATCCGTGGGGCTACTACCTCGACATCTGTTTCGAGTTGCTGGTCGGTGCGGGACTGGTGCTGTTGGTGCTCGACGATCTCGGCCGAGGTGTGCGCGCGCTTTCTGCTTTGTCGGGCGATTTGCAGCGACACGATGCAACGTCCGATCCGATGGACATGTTGTTGTCGCGACCCCTGACCCTTCCAGGTGTGCGCGGAAGCGCGATGTTCCTGTTTGACGGTGAGACCGCGCACGGTCGATTTGTCCGTGGCGCGGGAAGCTGCGCGACGTGGCAGGATACCACGCCGCACACGGCCGTCGCCGATGCGCTGGCGCACATGCGACACACCCGTCGACCCCAGGTGCTGGCGTCATCCGGTGAGTTCCCGTTCATCGCGGCACTGCCCGTGACCGCGGCCAATCGCCTGATCGGTGCCCTGGTGATGGCCGGCGATGTGCGAAATCCGTTTACCGCGCTGAATGACGACTTCCTCCTCGCGCTGGGCCAGCAGGTTGGCGCGGCGCTCGAGCAGTTCGAACTGGACGGCGAACTGGCGGCGCGCACCACCGCGTTGGAGCGGCTCTCGGCGCGCATGGTGCGTCAGCATGAGGATGAGCGACGTCGCCTGTCGCGCGAATTGCACGACGAGACGGCGCAGGTATTCTCGGCGGTGAAGATGCAACTCGAATCGTTGCGGAGTTCGCTGGCCCCGCAGGCAGCGAGTCGACTCGATCGACTGCTGTCGCTCGTGGATCAGGGCATCGCCAGTATTCGACAAGTGACCAGCGATCTGCGTCCCTCACTGCTCGATGACCTTGGTTTGGTGCCGGCGTTGCGTTCGCTGGTGGCCGATTTCAACGAGCGCAGCGGACTACATGCCACCCTGACATCACCGGATGTCGTGCCGGCACTCCCGGCGGAGGCTGATTTGGCACTCTTTCGCGCGCTGCAGGAGGCGCTTTCGAATGTGACGCGACACGCAGGCGGCAAGGTCGTGGACGTTACGCTGAGCGTCGAGGCGGGGCATCTCGCGGTTTGTGTACAGGATGATGGTCGGGGATTCCCGGTGGGACGTGACGGACGTGTGCGCGAGTCGGAAGGGCGGATGGGACTGACGGGTATGCGCGAGCGCATGCACGCGGTTGGCGGGACCGTGACGCTGCGGAACGCAGCCAACGGCGCGGAAGTCACCTTGCGATTGCCGTTGCTGGCAGGAGCGACACTATGACCACCATCCGGATTCTCGTCGCGGATGACCATGCGCTCGTGCGCGAGGGCATTCGTCACGTGCTCGACTCTGAGCCAGGCTTCGAAGTGGTTGCGGAAGCGGCGAACGGGCGCGAGGCGGTCGAACTCGCGCTGGTGCACCGGCCCGATGTCGTGGTGCTGGATATCACGATGCCCGAGGAGACCGGACTGTCCGCGGCGGCGCGACTGCGCGATCTCTTGCCGTCGGCACGCGTGCTGCTGCTAAGCATGCACGACCAAGCGGAGTACGTGCGTGAAGGCATTCGCATTGGCACGCACGGCTATCTCCTCAAGGACAGTGCGGGCGCTGAATTGCGCGCCGCCGTTCGAACGGTGCACGCCGGCGGCACGTTCTTCAGTCCCGCCGTCGTGAAGCGACTGACGATGGCGACGCCGGCACAGGTGCCGACCGCCGCCATTCTGCTTGAAGCCCTGACACCACGGGAACGCGATGTCCTGGAGGGTGTGGCACGCGGGCTCACCAACAAGGCGATTGCCGCTGAACTGGGGATCAGTCGTCGCACCGTCGAAGCGCACCGCGAGAGCCTGATGAACAAGCTCGAAATCCACAACGTGGCCGGACTCACCCGATTCGCGTTGGAGGCAGGCATGCCGGGACCCTTGTGAGCAGTCCGCGGAGAGTCCGCTGGCTCCTGGCCGTCGCGCTCACGGCGATGGCGTCGACAGCGCGAGCGCAGCGCGTCATTGGTCCCCTTGAGCGCTTTCCGTATCACCCTGGCGTCGATGTCCAGCACTACGACATAGCCTTGACCCTGCCGGCGCAGGGTGCCGACATACGCGCCGTGGCGAGGCTGACGATTGATCGGGCACGCGTGCTCGACACACTCCGTCTCGATCTCGTCGGCCTGTCCGTTGACACCGTCACCGTGAATGGCCGATGGCGCGATTTCCGGCGTGATAGCGCCGTCATTCGCATCCCGCTTCGCGCCGGTGACGGAACGCGACTGCGCGTGGTGGTGCGTTACCATGGCGCTCCTCGCGACGGACTGATCATTCGTGAGGACTCCGCACGCGGTTGGAGCGCGTTCGGTGACAACTGGCCCGACCGTGCGCGGTATTGGATCCCGTCCGTGGATCATCCCAGCGACAAAGCCACGGTTTCGTGGCGCGTGACCGCGCCGCGCGGACGATCGGTTATTGCGAACGGTGTGCAGTCGACACGCGCAGTGCCCGTCACCCATCGCGATGGCAGCCGGTGGACCACCACGCGCTATGATCTGGCGCAGCCCATCCCGACGTACCTGATGGTGGTGGGCGTCGCGACGATGCAACGCACGTCACTGGTTCGCACGGCCTGCGGTGCCGCGTCCGGCGGGGGCTGTGTTCCGCAGTCGGTGTGGACGTTCGCGCCGGAGACGCCCACGATGCCAGGCAACTTTCGCGAGGCTGGTCGCATCGTGTCGACCTTTGCGACGCTGCTGGGCCCCTACGTGTACCCGCATCTCGCACACGTGCAGTCGGCGACGCGATTCGGTGGCATGGAGAACGCCACGGCGATCTTCTATTCCGATCAGGCGTTTCGAAACAATGCGGTCGACGTGTCACTCATCGCACACGAGACGGCGCACCAGTGGTTTGGCGACGCGGTGACGCCACGTCGCTGGGTCGACGTCTGGCTGTCCGAAGGCTTCGCGACCTATCTCGCCGCGGTATACACACAGCGCTCGCGAGGAGACTCGGCGTTTCGCGATACGATGCGGCGCATGCGCAGCGAGGTCATCGCGGCACCCGTTGTGGCAACCCGGCCCGTCGTGGATTCGGTGGGTGGCGCGACGCCGCTCACGTTGCTGAA
The DNA here is from genome assembly GCA_040080315.1 of Gemmatimonas sp. Taxonomy (GTDB): domain Bacteria; phylum Gemmatimonadota; class Gemmatimonadetes; order Gemmatimonadales; family Gemmatimonadaceae; genus Gemmatimonas. The sequence goes on along the minus strand of JBEBIR010000004.1, from coordinate 8,523 downwards.
TGCCAATAGTTATCAGAAGGGTGGGTTCGTGCTGCACATGATACGCGCGGAGATCGGCGACGCGGCATTCTTCGGCGCGCTGCGTGACTACCAGCGACAGTTTCGTCATGGCACCGCCACGACGGATGACCTGCGTCGCGCGCTCGAACGTCGAGCCGGTGTTTCGATGCAGGCGTTCTTTGCGCAGTGGCTGCATCGACCGGGATGGGCCGATCTCACGATCTCCTGGACTTGGCGCGCGGAAATTTCGGCGCTGGTCATGCAGGTGGTGCAGAGCAACCGCTTTCCACCGTTCGCGATGCCGTTGACACTGCTGGTGCGAGACGGGGACGGGAAAGACACGATGGTGCACGTATCACTCGCGGCGCAGGCATCGCAGCAGGTCGTGGTGACCGTGCCCGGCGTGCGCGACGTGGTAGAATTGGTAGCCGATCCCAAGGTCGAGATACTCGGGGTCGTGTCGCTGTTGCGCGCGATGCCCTGAGTGGTCGGCGCGTGTTACCGCATCGTTGCGCGCTGGTCGCACGGTGGCGACATGGATCGGCGAGACTAATCCTCAATGATGCCACCACTGCTGGCTCGACTCGATGCGCGTGATCGCGCACTCTTCGCCCGTCTGGCACTCGACGCGCGCCGTACACACCCACTGCGCGGCCTGTGGACCGCCATCACCCACTGCGGCAGCACGCACGGCACGATTGGCCTTTGCATCTTGTCGACGCTCGTGCCATCGGTGACGCCATTCATCGCTGGTCGCGCACTACTGCTGCTTGGTCTTTCCCATGTGGTCGTGCAGATCGTGAAACGATTCGCCGTTCGCGATCGTCCCACGGTCCGCATGTCACTGCAGGCGATGATCCGAGTGCCCGATCGGTTCTCGTTTCCCAGCGGGCACGCATGCGCCGCCATGACAGTTGCTGCCGTGTACGCATGGTATTTCCCGATGTGGGCGGTTCCGCTCCTCGCGCTGGCAGTGCTGGCAGGCCTGTCACGCGTGGTGTTGGGCGTGCACTACCCGGGTGATGTCGTGGTTGGTCAGGCCATCGCGGTTGTCACTGCGTTCGGCATGCTGGCAGTCTGGTGAGGTAGATCACGCTCGCGTGACGCGCCGCAAATGCGGTCGTCAGCCCCCAAGAGACCCGATCGACCAACTCCCCTTACGTCCGTGCCTGTTGATGGCTCTTCCGGCCGTGTTTGCTCTTCCCACCCCCGACGCAAGCATCGATCAGATCGACTCGACGATTCGACTTCGTCTGGTTGGCTGCCGGGTAGAGCACGCGCGCGGCGCCATCACGAGGGCGGTTGTCGAGTGCGATGGACCAGCCACCGGACAGCGTACGATTGGTCGACAGGAAGGCTCGACGTGTCCCGGAGGAGACTTACGGTTGGCTGCGCTGGCCACGCTTGATGCCGTGGCGCAGGCCACCTGCGGCGCCCTGCGGCTGGACCTGATCGGGGTGAAGCCGCTCCGGGCCTTCGATACGAACATCGTGGTCGTTGCGGTCCTGGCGCACCATGAAGGGAAGGTCACCCGGATTGTCGGCGCGGCCATGGCCGAGGACGACGCGCTCATCGGGACTGCCCGCGCCGCGCTGCACGCGGTGAACCGGCTCGCTTCACCCCTGCTGACCCGATTGGTAGTCTGAGCCACTGGCACGCCGCTGGCGCGTCGGGGTACGCCGGTATCGGCCTGCGCCTCGTGTGATACGAGTCGCGAACTGTGGTGTCGGGAGCCCTCTCAATCCGGTAGCTTCTGCCCGTGCCCCTACCGCAACGCGTCACTCGAGTCGCTGTCGGAGTCTTGCTGGGAGTCGTGGCATGCCGCGCGAATCCGCCGGGGCCTGCGCCTAGTCCGTCCATCGCGCAGCTACCGAGTCGGGACGTCGAGCCGATCGCGTCGCCGACGGTCGCAGATACCGCGCCGCCGGCTCGCGTGGTCGCGCCGCCAGTCACGACACACGATGATCTTGCTCGCGCCGTCGTTTCCGTATTCGGCGACACTACCGCCCTACTCGCGGACACGGTCATAGACGCTGACGCCGACTCGATCGCGGCCATGGATCTGGGGTCGTACGAAACGCATGCGCGCGTGGCGCACTATGTGCAATTGTTCACCACGTCGGGCCGAGATCGTTTTGCCGCTCGGCTCTCGCGCGGGTCACGGTACGAGCCAATGATCCGCGCCAAACTGCGCGCCAGTGGCATGCCCGAAGATCTGACCTACCTGGCGTTGATCGAGAGCGGCTATGATCCGCACGCGTATTCGCGGGCCGCGGCGGTGGGCATGTGGCAGTTCATGAGCAGCACGGCACGCGGTGTCGGACTGCGTGTGGACTGGTGGTTGGACGAGCGCCGCGATCCCGTGCGTTCAACGGAAGCGGCCATCCGATTTCTTGGACTGTTGCAAAAGCAATTTGGATCCCTGTATCTCGCGGCGGCCGCGTACAACGGTGGTCCGGGTCGTGTCGCGCGCGGCCTGACGCGCTTTGCAAGCGAGATGGAAGGCTCGGCCGGCGAGGACCGATTCTTTGCCTTGGCAGAACACGACTATCTGCGCGCCGAAACCAAGAACTATGTGCCGCAATTGATCGCCGCCGCGCTGGTGGCCAGGCTGCCAGCGCGGTACGGACTGTCGATAGACTCCACTCCGTCGCTGTCGTACGACTCCGTCCATGTCCCAGCGGGAACCAGTCTTGCCGTCGTTGCCGCTGCCAGTGGCGCGTCCACGGCGACGATGCGGGACCTGAATCCGGCGATCCTGCGCGGAATGACCCCGCCCGACGCCGCAATGTGGGTGCACGTGCCAAGCGGGAGTGCGGACCTGGCGGCGAGCGAATTGGTCACGTTGTCGAGCGATGCGCGACGGGGATATCGCACGGTGCGCGTTGCGAACGCGACCACCACGCCGACGCGATTGGCGGAGCGGGAAGGGGTGACGCTCAAGCAACTTCGGTGGTACAACCCGTCGCTCAAGACCACGCGAAAAGGACGAGTCGTGGCCGGACAGTCCGTGCGTGTTCCCGTTCGCGAAGTACTGGCGTTCGCGCGCGAGTTGCCTGACCCGTCTATTGAGCGCTACGGAGGAGAGTCAGCGCGTGTGCTGTCTCGAAGCGGCTATCACGTGGTGCGGCGCGGCGAGACGCTGGGAGGCATTGCAAAGCGGTACCGGCTGAGCGTTGCCCGTTTGCAGTCGCTGAACGGACTGCGTGGCAGTCGCGTGCTGATCGGTCAGACCCTTCGCGTGTCGTCGGCCAAGTCCACCACGAAAGCCCCCGTGAAGAAGTCACGCGCCGCGAAGCCGCCGCAGACCAAGAAAACGGCGGCGAGGCGCTAGGCCTCGCCGCCGTTTTGGCGACACGGGAAACGGTTGATCAGTCGAGCACTCCGCGGCCGCGATACCCGCGCATGACCACGCTCTCGTAACCGTTCGTCGGATCCTTCCCCATGCTCAGCGCGTTCTGAACAGCAACCGGTCCGCGGTTGTAGACCAGCAGCGCCAGCTTGAGGTTGCCCTTGTATTCACGAATCAGGACACGCAAGTACTTAAACCCGATTCGCAGGTTGATGTCCGGGTCGAGCAACAGCTCTCTCGTGACGTTCGGTTCGAACACCCGCGCCGTGCCCAGCATCAGCTGGGTGAGCCCCGTCGCGCCGACCGGACTGTTGGCCTCGACATCGAAAACACTCTCGACGCGGACCAGCCGGAAGCCCAACTCAGGTTCAATACCCGCCGTGATGGCCGCGTCGTAGATGCGGCGCGCCAGGTCTGGCTTGATGCGATAGCGGGTGGAATAGGTGTAGATGCGGTGCCACCGGCTCAGTGACTCGCGCCGAGCGACTTCGCGCGGGTCAACGCCGAAGGGCAGGCTCTGCGACTGCGTTGGCTTGCGTTTGAGCACCTCACCCGCCGGCTTCCACGATGGCACGATCGGGAGGCTGGAACTCGCCACAGCACTGGCCACCATGCGGGCGGCGGTGAGCGGTCCACGCGACTCTGTGGCCACCGGTACGGTGGAAATCTTCGCGCGCTCGGGGGCAAAGAGGGCGGCGGACGAGAACACCAAGGTGGCCGCCACCGCAATACGGGTCAGTCGACGCTTCGCCTGTCGCCGATGCATCCGCCGCCGACGAGCGGCTGCGTCCAGACTCAAGCGGGCATCAAGTGGATCGATATTCATCACGGTCCTCCGTTCAAGTCGTCAGGTCGGTCACGGACCGCGGATAAAGTCCCCTCTCGTACCGCCGCGTTTCTCGCGCAGCACGATTTCGGAAATCACCATCGTCCGGTCAACCGCTTTCGCCATGTCGTAAACTGCCAGCAACGCCACGGATACCGCGGTCAACGCTTCCATCTCCACCCCAGTCTGGGCGGTGGTTCTGACAAATCCCTCGACCCGAAGGCCAGGTAGGGACTCATCGAGGTTAACCAGTACTTCTACCCCGGACAACGGCAAAGGGTGACAGAGAGGTATGAGATCGGAGGTTCGCTTGGCGGCCTGAATGCCTGCCAAACGTGCCACCGGTATGACATCACCTTTTGCTAAGGTGTTATCACGTATCGCGTTAAATGTCTCGGTCGCCATGCGAATGTGCCCGCACGCTAATGCCGAACGGACCGAAAATGGCTTCTCGCCGACGTCAACCATCTTGAAATTTCCGGCCTTGTCGACGTGCGACAACTCACGCGCGGTGTCCTTGGCGAGGGCTGGGTCACCGGATTTGCCTGCGTTCACGTGTTCCTCTTTGGTCGAGCAGTTCTCGCGATCGAGCGCGGTTGGCGCGTTAGCTACGGACGAAGTGTGCGGTGCAACGTGCCAACCAGTGATGCACTGAGGAGTTGCGGATTCACGTTGCCCTGCGCGAGTCGTTTGGTCTGTTCGACATCCATGAGGGCAGTCGCCGATCGCCGAGCGTCGGATTCGTGTCCCGAAGCAACGAGTTGTCGCGCGCGGGTGTGCAACAAAACCGTAAGCGCGTCGAGCATGTCGCTGAAAGTCCCGCGCGCACCGGCAACGCCTTGGCGCGCCGCGGCTTTGATTCGGTCGACTGATCCGGACGGACCTGCGGGAAGCAAGGCGGCGTCGAGAATGCGTCGGGCAGCCGCGAAGGACGCGGTTGTCGACCCTTCGGTCAGGAGGTCACCGATCGCGCCGCCTGCGCGACTCACCGCGTCGTTCTGCGACGCCGTTGGAAGCCGACGTCGAACGGCCGCATCGTCGAGAAACGCTTCGACGTCTGCTCGACCCACTGAGGGAACGCGTATCGTGACCACTCGCGACCGAACTGTCGGAAGCAGTGCCCCCGGCTCACTACTGGTCAGGATGAGGAACGTGCTGGGCGAGGGTTCTTCGAGCAGCTTGAGAAAGGCGTTCGCTGCACCATCCGACCCTTCCTGGACGACCATCCGTTCGGCGTCGCCGATCACGAACACTGTGCGCGCCGCCATGGCAGGCCGCACGGAGGCCTGCTGAACCAGCGTCCTACTGGTGAGGATGTGGATGCCATCGCTACCCAGGGATGGAGGCCACAGACCATCGGCCGACATCCGTTCGGCGATTGCCTCGCCGATGTCGGCCTTCACGTCGTCGCTGGAGGCGTTGTCATTGAGGCGGGGCCGAGGAAAGAACCAGTGGAGATCGGGGTGCTGACCGCGATCTGCATACCGGCAGTGCTGACAGGATCCGCACGGTTCGTCCAGCTGTTCGGCTGACGCCCGGTCACAGATCAGCAGTTGACCGAGCCAGAGTGCCAGTCGCTGTTTGCCGACCCCTCTCCGTCCGACAAACAGCAGGCTGGCCGGAAGGCGACCGGCATGCCACGCGGCCGACAGTCGCTGACGGAGGGCTTGGTGTCCGAAGAGGGGGCGAAGTGACATGCGGCCAATATGCCGAGTTGGGCGCCCGGCGTGAAGCGAGGGGGACGATCCGATGGGTCGTGCGCGCGAATGGTACGTGTCGAGCGACTGTGGTGGTAAGTCGGTACGTTGGTGCGTATGCCGAACTTTCCCTCAGCTACTCGAGTTCTCGCGCGGTCGATGTGGCAGCAGATTGTGTGCGTCGCGGCGATTGCGATCACCGCTGTGATGCCGCTGCACGCGCAACCGACGCGAGCGCGGGCCATTGGGTTGTCTCCCGGCGTGTTCGCACCGGGGCGGTGGAACGCCATCACGGATGTCGTTGGCGTTCGCGTGGGTCACGTGACCATCAGCGATGGCGATTCCGTGCGGACGGGCGTGACGGCGATCATCCCGCATCGCGGCGACCTGTTTCGTGATCGCGTACCGGCGGCGCTGCACGTCGGCAACGGATTTGGCAAGCTGTTGGGTGTGACGCAACTGCGAGAGTTGGGTGAGCTTGAGACGCCGATCGTGCTGACGTGCACGCTGTGTATTTGGCAAGCGGGTGAGGCGCTGGCGCAGTGGATGCTGCAGAAGCCCGAGAATGCGTCGGTGCGGTCGATCAATCCGGTGGTTGGTGAAACGAACGACGGATCGTTGAACGCGACGCGTCAGCGTCCAGGAATCGGCGCGGCGGTTGTGCGTGCGTTGGCGCTGGCTGACACTGGCGCGGTGGCGGAAGGCAGCGTGGGTGCCGGTCATGGCACCGTGATGTTCGGATGGAAGGGTGGCATTGGGACGTCGTCTCGGGTGCTGCCTGTTTCATTGGGCGGGTATACGGTCGGCGTGCTGGTGCAGGGGAACTATGGTGGCGTGCTGCAGATGGCGGGTGTACCGATCGGTCCGTTGCTGGGTCGCTACGCGTTTCAGCGCGACGTGGAGGGAACGCGTCGACCAGGCGGAGGCGATGCGGCGGCCGAGCGTGGTGATGGTTCATGCATGATTGTGATCGCGACCGACGCACCGGTGCTGGCGCGAAATCTTGAGCGCCTGGCGGCGCGCGCGGTGATGGGACTCGCGCGCACGGGTTCGAGTGCGTCGAACGGATCGGGTGACTATGTGATTGCGTTTTCTACGGCGTCGGCGGCGCGCCGCAGTCCTGATGCGGCGGTGGCATCGCTGCAGGATGTTGGCAACGACGCGATGTCATCCCTGTTTCAGGCGGTGACGGAAGCAACGGAAGAAGCACTCTACAACGCGCTGCTGATGGCGACGCCGGTGGCGAGTCGCGCCGGGCGCGTGAACGCACTTCCGGTCGATTCTGTTCGGCAATTGTTGCGTGCGCGCGGGATTCGCTGAACATCTTCGTGGTGGACTAGTTTCTGACAAGCCCACGCTAAGACAGTAGATCCCCCAGCACCGCACCTGCGGTCGCCCGTCCGCCGGCGCCCGCGCCATGGAACACCAATGCGCCTGCGGACGCGCTCTCGATCACGATGCGGTTGTTCGGGCCACTGACGCTGGCCCATGGATCATCACGGGTGACCCGCGTGGGGAGAATGCGCGCCACCAGCGCGCCGTCTGCCAGTGTGCAGCTGGCGATGAGCTTTACCCGGTCGCCTTCGGCCGCAACGTGTGCTGCCCACGCGGCGGTTGGCGCGTCGATCCCGCGCCGCGCTACCGTCAACGTTGACGGATCGACGCCGAAAATGAGCCACGCCAGCACTCGCAGCTTGTCTTCCGCATCTTCACCTGAGAGGTCGCGCGTGGGATCGGCTTCCGCGTACCCGAGGTCCTGCGCCAGGCGGATGGCTTCACTCAGCGAGGACCCGTCCGCTACGCGGTCGAGCACAAAATTGCTGGTGCCGTTCAGAATGCCGCTGCATTGCGTGATGCCGACGCCGGCGGCGCCACTGCGGATGCAGCGGACAACCGGGATCGCTCCGGCGACTGCGGCCTCAAAGTCGATGCGCGTGCCATTGATGCGCGCCATCGCCTGGAGCTGTGGCCCGCGTTCGGCCAGCAACGCCTTGTTTGCGGTGACAACCCGAATGCCACGCTGCAACGCGGTCTCAACGAGCGTGCGTGCGGTGGTGGTGCCACCGATCGCTTCGACCAGCACATCGGTGTAATCGTCCAACAACGCGGTGGGGTCGGTCACGCGCGCGCGGGAGTGAGCCAAGCCACGCGCGATGGCATTGGCAAGCGACGGGCGCGCTCGATTGGGATCGCGAACCAAGACGCGATCCACGCGAACCGTGTCATGCGTTCTCGCACGTTCCGCAAGCAGTTCGAGCAGGCTGCCGCCTACGTGTCCGCAGCCGGCAATCGCGACCCGCAGCGTCGGGGTGACTGTCGCGACGCGCATGTCGCGCGACACATCCCGCACATTCACCACGCGAATCTGGGCGTCAACGTGGTCGCGCGTGACCCGCGTGCGTGTCGTTTCGACGCGCCCGCCAGCCGCGCGATCAAGGGCCTCGCGCAGGATCGCGCTCACGCGTCCGGTCTCGAGGAGAAACGCATCATGCCCATGCACCGACGGCAGATCGACATAGCGCGCGCCGACTGACTGCGTCCACTCGCGTACGGACTCCGCGGGATAGAGCAAGTCACCGGGAATGCCCACGCCTGTGAGGCGATCGCCAACCGTGGCGAGTGCTGCCGCGACCCCGCCACGATCGCGG
>JBEBIR010000218.1:0-6221 GCA_040080315.1 Gemmatimonas sp. | reverse complement strand
GTGATGCGCTCTGCGGTGGGCCGCGCAAAGTGGAACGGGTGGCTGTGCCAGCGACCCGCGTCGCGTTGGAATCGCGCGAGCCGATGGGTGTGGCGTCACCGATTGCGACCGACGTGCCGGCAACCCGCTACGCGGGCGACGCCCCCGCGTCGGCCGGTGTGCCCGAGACGAGATTTTCAGACCGAGTGGCGCAGGACGTTCCCGCCACGCGCATCGCCGATGCGTTCACGACGGCGCAGTCACCGCTGCCATCGCGGGAGAGTTGGCTGACGCGTGAGGGGCGGCAGTGGCGCTCTGACCGTCGTCGTTGGCTGGCGGGTGCGTTGCTTGTCGTTGCCGTTGGTGCGAGCGCGGCGAAGTTCGCATCGGCCGGGCCCGAGAAGCCGGATAATGGCAAGGTAGCCGGTGGCCAGACGCTGGGCGGCGGCGTGGTGCCCGATACGCAATCGACCGCAGCGACCGTTGGCGTTACGCCTGAACCGGAAACACGAGAAGCGCCGCAACTCCCGGTAGTCGGTTCACTGCAGGATGTCGGCGGTGGAAAGGCCACGCCAACGACACCGCCCAGTGGAGGGCGCGCCCGTCGTCCGACACCAGTGGCGCCGGTTGCGGTGGATCCGCGTCCCACGCCCCCTGTCGTCGTGGCGCCGCCTGAAACCGTCGCGCCGCCGCCAGTTGTCGCACCGCGCGGAGTCGACCCGAGTGCGCGTGAGGGCGCGTTCCGCGCGGCCCTTACGACGCACGTCGACCACTTCGTGCAGGCGATTCGCACGCGCGATGTCGCGACCGTGGAGCGGCTGCTGCTGGCGTCCGGCACCAATCGCGCGGTACACGATCAGCTGATCGCCTTGATGCGTGCCGGTCGTGTGGAGGTGTCGGACGTGAATGTGACCAACCGTTCGCGAACCGATGCAGGCGGTTCAGGGCAGTTCGACGCCACGCTCAACTTCCGATCACCGTTCGGCGCCAATCGGAAGACGCCCATTCAGTTCGTGGTCGATGTGAGCGGCGACTCGGGCGACTGGAATCTGGTGTCGGCGCGCGTGATCGGGTCACCGAAGTTCCGATAAACCACACGCGCGTGATCGCGACGCTCACGCAAGACGTTGGCCATCGAATGCGCCGCCATGACGCGAGGCGCCGGGTGGTCGCGGCGGTGTGCATGGCGCTGACGCCGGCCGTGGCCCTCGCGCACGGTGTCACCGCAGGCGACAAAGGCTACATCCAGGAGACGTTCGGCACGCGCATCATCCCGTTCATGTACCTCGGCGCGAAGCACATGGTCACGGGGTACGATCATCTGCTGTTCCTGCTTGGCGTGATTTTCTTTCTGTATCGACTGAAGGACATCGGTGTGTACGTCACGCTGTTCGCCGTCGGTCATTCGCTGACATTGCTGTTTGGCGTGCTGACTGGCGTGAGTGTGAACGCCTATCTGATCGACGCCATTGTCGGATTCAGCGTGGTGTACAAGGCACTCGATAACCTTGGCGCATTCAAACGCTGGCTGGGCGTACAGCCAAGCACCAAGGCTGCCACGATGATATTCGGCCTCTTTCACGGCCTCGGCTTGGCAACGAAACTGCTGGACTTCGAGATGGCATCGGAGGGGCTCGTGCCGAATCTTCTGGCGTTCAACGTGGGCGTGGAGATCGGCCAGCTGCTGGCGCTCAGCGCGATCCTGATCGCGATGGCGTACTGGCGTCGCAGCACGGGGTTCATGCGCCACGCCTACACGGCGAATGTCGCCATCATGACATCGGGTTTTCTGCTCGTGGGATACCAGCTGGCCGGATTCTTTGTCACCCCTCGCGGGTAGGAAGCGCATGCCTCACGTCACTGACGCACCCGACGTGCAACCGTCGTCCCGGACACTCCTGCGCTCGACGCTCGTGGCGTTCGTGGTGGCGGGGACGTTGCTCGCGACGGTTGTGCTGCCCGCTGAGTATGGCGTTGACCCGACCGGCATCGGTCGCGTGCTGGGACTGACCGAGATGGGCCGAATCAAGATGGCGCTTGCTCGCGAAGCCGTGGAGGCTGATGCGGCCGAGAAAGCGGCGGGGTCCGGCGCGCCAGATCCGCGAACGGCGGCGATCGCGTCGGTGGCGGCTCCCGGGTGGCGTGACTCGATGACCGTGACCCTCGCACCCGGCAAGGGCATAGAACTCAAGTTGGCCATGCGCGCAGAGCAGCGAGCGACGTATGAGTGGCGCGCGAGCAGTCCCGAGGTGACGTACAACGCGCATGGCGAGCCGCCCAATCCGCCCAAGGGATTCTCGCACAGTTACGCGCGCGGTATTTCCGATGGGGAGCAGGGTGACATGGTGGCTGCGTTCGACGGCATGCACGGATGGTTCTGGCGTAACCGGTCGGCGGGCACGGTCACGATCACGCTGAAGACCCGCGGCGAGTATCAGGAACTGCGAGAGATGAAATGACGCGCGCACACGCACCACAACCTCTGGAGGCGATGGTGAAGCGAATCGTGATTGCCGGCTTGACGATGCTGGTGCTCTCCTCGTCGCTGGCGTATGGACTGGCGCGTCGGCACGTTGCGTGGGACGGCATGGTGATGGGCAAGAGTGGATCGAAAATTCGCGGCGTGATTGCCATGGAAGCACGCAAGACCGCGGGTACGACCAGCGCCGTGGTGAAATACACTGGCGACATCGCGGGGGCGACGCGTCCCTGGCATGTGCATATCGGCAGTTGCGCCAAGGCGGGTGCGGTGTTTGGTGCGGCGACTGCGTACACGCCGCTACGCGTGAATGCCAAGGGTGCGGCCGAAGGCCAGGCAACCTTGCGACTGGTCCTTCCCGACAGCGGTGACTTCTACGTGAACATTCACGAATCCGCGACGAACATGGGCAAGATTGTCGCGTGTGGTGATTTGCTACTCGAGGAGTAGCATTGGCGCTGCCTACCGCACGATTCGATAGCGTACCACGACGGGAACGCCGTCGGCATTGTCGATTGCGGTAAGAATCGTGGATGGACCGATCTGTACAACCGTCCCCAGTTGATAAGGGCCGCGCAGTTGCGCGAGTTGCTGTCCGGTCGGCGCAAAGACATCCATCGCGAAGGGAAGCTTCAGGTCGCTGCGCGCGACCCACGCGCGTCCGTCGTCGTCGACGAGGAGGCGACTAATCACGGGATGACTCTTCGGAAGGGCCTTGGCATCGCCGGACACGAGCGTCACTTGTAGTTTGACCGCGAAACTGTCGAGACGGGCAATCGCCGCGTTCCGTTCGCTCGCGCCGATCGCGAGCGGTACGGCGTTCACGTGGACCACCTCGCGCATCGCGCCACCAAGGACACCGGCCGAGAGTCGATACTCCGCGCTTGGTGTGCACCACACGGTACCTTGGCGCGCGACGACGGTTTGTGGGTACGGTGAAAAGGGGACAATCATGGACGTCGCGTTGCCGCTGCGCATACGGTACACGAGCGTTGGCGGCTCCGGTGCACACCGAGGCCACGCCACCGTGTCGGCCGTCCCGTCTGGTCGAATACGACGCGCTTTGTCGATGGTATTCGGATACCCGGTGCGTGGGTCGTTCCCACCGGATGGTACGCGCACGGGAACGTCCACAATGCGTCCGGCGGCGTCGACACGACCATTCCAGTAGTCGCCGTACCCAGTGATCGAGATCAACACCTGCCGAACGTACTTTCCGTCGGCGGAGTAGTACGAGAATCGACCGTTACTTGGATCGCTCACGACGACCACGTCGTCGTTGCCGATCGCGATTCCATTGGGGTCCGCGATCTCACCCGGGCCGTGGCCGCGACGCGCGGCGAGTCGCACGAATTTTCCACGCGCGTCAAATACTCGCAATTCCATCGCCTTGTAGTCGAGCACGAAGATATTGCCGGCCTTCGTGCTGACGAGCCCGCGGATTTCGCCGAACTGCGCTGGTCCGTCCGCGTCGTCACCGATACGCAGGTCTTCGACGAGTCTCCAGGTCGGCGCGGGACGCGACGCAACGGACTGCGCCGACGTCGTACTCGGCGCAGCGGAGACGCAGAGCGCCAGCAGCAACGCCGCTCGAGCGAGACGCTTGCCGCCAGCCGTGTCCTTTCGTTCGCGGCTCATGCGAACCTGTTCGGCGTCGGAGTCCGCGCGGCTCCGAGCGGACGCCGCTCCAGTGCCTCGTCCACTTCGCGCTGGGCGTCGGCAAGCCGACTCACGTCCTCGCTGAGCAGCCGCGCGGCACCGACTAACGTGGTGAGCGGCGCCAGATCGCTTGCCCCCGCGTGCAGGCGCAGCAGATCGAGTCGGATTCCCTCCAATGCGGCGACGCTCGTCGCCAGATGCGCTGTAGCGGTGCTCCGTCGTCGCTCAAGCGCGTCGGCGTTGCTGGAACCGTCCGGGGCGAGTGCCGCCAGCACTTCGAGCTCTGCTCTCGCTGCGGCAGCGTTGGCCTCAAGCGCCGCGACCGTTGCGGGCAAGTCGGCGAGTTGCTCTCGAAAGGACTTTGGCAGCGCCGCAAAGAGTTCGGACGCGGCGACGCCCAAGACCACTTCGGTAGGGCGGAATACACCGCCCCCCACTGCGCGTGATTGCTCAGGAGCACCGAGGCGTAGCGCGAGCCATTTCCCAATTCGACTGTTCCAGAGACGGTCGCGGATTCCCGTTTGCCACCCGTCGCGGATCTTCGCGGGAATGAACTGTACGTCGAGCGCGTTGCTGATCGCCCCGAGCAACATCGTGCTGAGCACGGGACCGAGGATCAGCGCCATCCCAAGCGACACGCCGAAGAACTGCGCCCCACCCTGATTTTCGTGGATCACGCCACTGAGGAGCAGACCGAAGCTCACGGCAAGGCAAGTCGCCGATGCAATCGTGCCGACTCGCAGGAGTCGGCGGGCGGTGCCTTGCTCATCGGCGCGCGTGAGCGACTCCGTTTCCTCCCGTTCGCGTCGCGCGACTTCCAGCGCAGAGCGAAGGTCAGGGAGTGTGTGTCCAGCCCGGAACTGTCGGCGCGCCTGGTTGAGGTGGAACCCGACGATTGGCAGCAGTGGCAATGACGCGATCGCACCCAGAAGCACGATGTCCGCGGGTCCGTCGGGCCGGTTGCCGGTCACCCATGCGACGAGGTTGGCGAGGGTGAGCACACCAAACCCTCCCGTCCACCCCAAGTAGGGGACGAGGAGCGGATTCCGTGCAGCGAGCCACGCGCGCAGCATCGGCGGCAATGCCGGGCGTGAGTCGGGCGCGGGAGCGAGCGCTGCGGCCAATGCCTCGCCGTCCATGAAACGGCGCCACGGATCGCGTTCAAGACAGCGGTCGATCGCTGCGGCGAGCGCCGGCGGTAAACCGGGTGCGACGCTCGCCACTCCGAAGGACGCTGTGGTCGGGCGCGAGCGCAGCATCGGTAGATTTGCCGCGTCGTTTGGCAACCGTCCGCTGACCGCGAGGTAGCCGACCACACCGAGCGAATAGAGGTCACTCCGCCCGTCGATGGGATCGTTCGCTGCCTGCTCTGGACTCATGAAGTGCGCCGTTCCCATGATCATGCCAGAGTCTGCTGCAGGGCCGGGATGGTCACCGCCGTGAGCGATGCCGAAGTCGGTGACGAGCGCCCTTCCGGTGCCGGCTTCCAACAGGATGTTGTCCGGCTTGATGTCTCGATGGACGATGCCGCGTCCGTGCGCGTAGGCGAGTGCCCAGGCGACCTCGCGGAGGACCCGTGCCGCGTCGGCCGCTGACAGGGCGCCACGCGTGCGCAGACGCTCGCCCAGCGTCTCGCCCTCCACGTAGCTCATGACGAAGAAAACGAATCCGCCAACCTCACCGACGCGATGGATGGGAACGATGTGTGGGTGCGAGAGTCCGGCGGCCGTGCGCGCCTCGCGCACGAATCGCTCGCGCGCAGCCACCGTGTGGGCGATGTGCTTCGGCAGCACTTTGATCGCGACGTCGCGGTCCAGTTGCACGTCGCGAGCGAGGTACACAATCCCCATTCCGCCCCGTCCAAGCTCGCGCTGAAGCGAATACTCTCCGGCTAGCGCGGTCTGCAGATCGAGAAACTCGATGGAAGAACCGGTCACGTCCGGGGCAGCTCTTCTATTTCCAAATCCGCCATGTTGATCGCCGTGATATTCGCGCTGCCCTCGGTCAATTCCAGCCTTGTCGATTTTCTGGCGATCATGAGTGTGCCGGCGGCGGAAACCGTGGTCAAAAGAGTGAGAGCGCTTATGACGACGACAGGCAACAC
>JBEBIR010000217.1:0-6236 GCA_040080315.1 Gemmatimonas sp. | reverse complement strand
CTCGACCGCAATCCGTCGGCGCGCCGCGAGAAAGACACCGAGCAGGTGGCGGTGGACGGATTACTGGGCACCGGGCATCGTGGCGCATTGCGCGATGCGATCGCGACATCAGCCGTGCGACTGGATCACTGTCGCGCGCGTGGCGCGACCATCGTCGCGCTCGACGTGCCATCGGGACTCGACGCCACCACCGGCGATTGTGCTCCCGGTATCGTGCCAGCGCACGTGACGCTGACGTATGGCACCATCAAGCGCGGACTGCTGCGCGCGCGCGTGACCGCTGGGCGCATTGTGTTGCTGGACATCGGATTGGCGTCCCACGCGACGCTGGACGACGACGCATGGGAAATGCCGAGCGACAGCTCGCTGCGACGATCGCTCCCGCCGATCGCGTGGGACGCACACAAGGGGCAGCGCGGTCATCTCGCGCTGATTGGCGGCGCGGCAGGCATGGCCGGTGCGATTGTACTGGCGACACGCGCGGCATTGGCGACCGGAATCGGACTCGCTCGCGCGTGGGTGGACGCGCCGGGCGTGTCGGCGCTGCAACAGGGTGTTCCGCAAGCCATCGTCAACGCTTGGGTGACGACGGACACCGCGTCGATGCCACGGGTGGACGCACTGGCACTCGGTCCCGGACTCGGTCGCAGTAGCGTGTCCGACGCCGTGTTGCGCGCCGCACTGGACCGGTATCCCGAGGCACCGCTGGTGCTTGACGCCGACGCGCTTACGCTCACGGCCACACCCAGCGACGACGCCGTGCAGCGTCTGAGCGCATTGTGTGCCGACGGCCGGGTCATCGTGTGCACGCCACACGTTGGCGAGTTTGCGCGATTGATCGGCCAACCTGTGTCGGGCGATTGGGAGCAGCGGGCCTCCGACGTGAGAGACTTCGCCAGGCGTGCCGGTGTGACCGTCGTGCTCAAGGGGACGCCCACGCTCATTGCGTCACCGGATGGCGCTCCCGTCGTCGTGATGCCGCGAGGATCGGCGGTCCTGGCAACCGGTGGCAGCGGCGACCTGCTGACGGGCATTGTGGGAACACTGCTTGCGCAAGGCGTCTCCGGACCGAGTGCGGCGCTATTGGGCGCAACGGCGCATGCGCGCGCCGCGGAGCGTGTGGCCATGTCCATGCGTGGCATTCGCGGGAGCACGCTCGACGACGTGCTGCGAGAACTACCCAATGCGTGGCGCGAGATGGCGCATCCGGCGACCTTTCCACCTGGAGTGCTGGCCGAGCTACCTGCGCCCGAGTGAACCGCGTGACCGTCCCACATTGTTTGCGCCACGCCGTTTTCGTCGTCGCCTGCGCTGCCGCAAGCGCGCTCTGCGTGTCGTGCGCATCGACGGGCACCGCGGGAGGCGGCGGTGGCACGTTTGGCAGTCGCGACGAGCGACGGACGATTGGCAGTTTCTCCGAAGTGCTCGCGGTGGGCGTGTCGCGCCGCTACGTGTACTCGGCGACACCCAGCGGCATCGGTGTGTACGATCGGCTCTTCAATGCGTGGCTGCCGCCGCTGTCGCGCGACCTCGGCTTCACCGACGTGCAGATCACGTTCATGACCGGTGATCCGGTGGAGGACGCCGTGTGGCTGGGCGTGCCCGGCGCCGTGCTGGTGTATCGACCGCAGAGCGAGCAATTGCAGCGCACCATGCTCACCGGCGTGCCTGACTACATCGTGTTCGATCGCACGCCCAGTGGTGATGCCTTCGTGCGCGCGAGCGGGCAGTGGACACGCGTATCACGCATTGGCCTCGCGACGCCTGCGGCGGGGCCACCAGTCGCCAGCGAACGCATTCTTCCACGCACGCTGAACGACGTCTACGCCGCGTATCCCGGACTCCGCAGTGGTTCGCCGTTGCTGTTTCGCAATCAGCTCAGTGATCGGTCGCTGCGTTCGTTTCAGGTGATCAGTGGAAGCCAGTCACTCGATCAACCCAATGAAGTCTGGTTCGGCACCAATGGCGACGGTCTCTACAAGGTTGATGCGACACTGCTGCAAGCGACGCCGCTGCGCTTTGGCTTGCTCGAACGCGGCATCGGTGCGCTGGCCCTGGCGGCCGACGGTGTGTGGGCCGCCGGATTGGGCAGGTCGACATTGCGCGCCGGATTGACGTTCGCCAGCAACGATCTGCAGCGGTGGCGCTGGATTGATGGCACGATTTCGGTGCCGTTGCTGGGTATGCGCGCGACCGCGATGTCGTTGCGCGCGCAACGCGCGTGGATCGCCACCGATCGTGGCGTCGTGCGCGCGCGTCTGGATGGCACCGAAGGCATGCTCATGTGGACGGTGTTGGACGGACTCCCTGACGATCGTGTGTTGGCCGTCGCCGCGCGCGAGGATGGCGCATGGGTGGGCACGGCGCGCGGACTGGTGTACATCAGTGACACGAGCGATGTGCGCAATCCGCGCACGCGCGGCATCGGCACGCGATTGCTGGACAACACGCCGGTGTATGCGCTGCTCAGCATCGGCGACACGCTGTGGATTGGCACGGCCGGCGGATTGTTGGCGCTGCCGCCATCGGGCACGCTCTCACGACCGCTGGGTGTCGATCCCGCGCTCCGCCGACGCGTCACGGCACTCGCCTGGAGCGACACGGTGCTGCTGGCCGCGACCGACGACGCCGTATTGCGGCTGGCCCCCAAGGGTGGCGTGGAACCAACGCGCGTTATGGCGCTGGACGTTGCGCAGGTAGGGCAGGTGACGCGTCTGGCGATGGACGACCGCACGATCGTGATGGCGGGCACCGACGGCGTGGTCGTGCTGCAGCGTGCCGGAGGCGTGCGCGTGTTGCGTGTGCCAACCGATATTCCCGGGCCGGCGCTCGATGTCGCGATGAGCCGTGACTGGCTGTGGATCGCCACACCGGATGGACTCGTGCGCCTGCGCCGCGCCAATGACGGCGGCCTGCCATGATGTCACGCGAACGCGCGTCTGATCATCGCGTGCATCAAGCGATGGGACCCGGTCATGAGTTCGACACCATTCGCATGCTGATGCAGCGCTGGGGCGATCTGGCGGTTGATATTGGTGATGACGCGGCGGTGCTGCCCGCCACGCCCGCCGGGACTCGCGAACTCGCGCGCGTGATCAGCACCGACGCCTGCGTCGAGGGCACGCATTTTCGACGGGACTGGATTACGCCGTTTGATGTGGGTGTGCGCGCGGCCGCGGCGGCACTGAGCGACGTCGCGGCCATGGGCGCTCGCGCGGATGCGGTGCTGCTGGCATTCATCGTACCCGACGATTGGCGCACGGCGTTGGGTGATGTCGCCGATGGTATCGCGCACGTGGTGCGCGCGAGCGGTGCGCGAATCATTGGCGGGAACCTGAGTCGCGGCGATGCGTTTTCCATCACGACCACCGTGATCGGTACGGGAGCGCCGATCGTCGCGCGCAACGGCGCGAAGCCGGGCGACATTCTGGTAGTCACCGGAACTCTCGGCGGTCCGGGCGGCGCCACACGCGCCTGGTACGCGGGTGAACGTCCGTCACCGTGGGAGTTCGCGCGATTCGTGGGACCCGTCCCGCGGCTGGCAGAGGGCGCGGCACTGGCCGAGGCTGGGGCGCGCGCGATGCTGGATATTTCTGACGGACTGGTGGCAGATGCCAGGCATCTTGCTGCGGCAAGCGGTGTGCGCTTGGCTGTCGATGCATCGCGCGTCCCCTTGGGTCCGAACGTGGACGCGACCGCCGCTCTGTCCAGTGGTGAGGAGTACGAGCTGTTGGCTGCACTCCCGCCCAACGCGGCCACGCGCTTACTCAATGACTGGTCGAGCCGCTTTTCAGTCCCCCTGACCGCCATCGGGAGCGTGACGGCGTTCGAGGCGAGCGGGGCTGTGGACATCGCCAATCTGGATTCCATGTCGAATTCAGACGGAAATGCAGAGCGGCGCGTTGAATTCACCCCCGGACACGACCACTTTTCGCGGTAATGCTTCGGACGGCGTTCGCGACCCTGGTTTTGTTTGTCGGCACCCTCGTGTTCGGCGGCCTTGTGCTGCTCGCACAACTCGTCGGCATACCCCATGGTCCGGGCAGCATCTACGAACGCGCCCAGATTCAATGGGGGCGATGGCTGCTGCGAGGTGCCGGTGTCACGGTCGTTCGTCACGGCGGAGAGGATCTCCCTGCCGGCGTGCCACACGTGTTCGTCGCCAACCACATCAGTTGGGCCGACATTCCCGTCACGCTTGATGTGCTGCCGCCATACGGCTTCGTCGCCAAGCGCGAGTTGGAGACGGTGCCGTTGTTCGGCGCCGCGGCGCGCGCGGCCGGTGTGATCTACATCGATCGTGAGAATCTGAAAGCGGCATTTGGCGCGTACGAAGATGCCGCGTCGAAGATTCGCGACGGC
Source organism: Gemmatimonas sp. (assembly GCA_040080315.1). Lineage (GTDB taxonomy): Bacteria > Gemmatimonadota > Gemmatimonadetes > Gemmatimonadales > Gemmatimonadaceae > Gemmatimonas. The sequence goes on along the minus strand of JBEBIR010000217.1, from coordinate 1,874 downwards.
AAGTCCGTGCTCGTGTATCCCGAAGGCACGCGCGGTGATCGATACGCGCTGCGACCATTCAAGAAGGGACCGTTCGTGCTGGCCATCGGCGCGGGTGTCCCGATCGTGCCGGTCGTCATTCACGGTACCATCGCGGTGAGTCCGCGTGGTGGTGAGTATCGTGTGTCGTCCGGTGTGGTGCATGTGCATATCCTTGAGCCCATCCCCACCACCGGACTTGGCTACGACGATCGCCAGGCGCTCGCCGAGAAGGCCCGCTTTCGCATGGCCGACGTGCTGCGCTCGGTGTACGGCGTCGAGCCTGCGCTCGAGTCACGCGCCACCATCACGTCCGTCGAAACTGCGCCCAGCTTTTCCACCTGAAACCTCGCCTCATGTCTACCATCGTTTCCGTTACCGCTCGCGAAATCCTCGACTCACGCGGCAATCCCACGGTCGAAGTCGACGTGATTCTCGAAACCGGCAGCGCCGGTCGCGCGGCGGTCCCCAGTGGTGCCAGCACCGGCGAACGCGAAGCCGTCGAACTGCGCGACGGTGATGCGGAGCGGTATGGCGGCAAGGGTGTGCTGGGCGCGGTGAACAACGTCAACACCGCAATCGCTCAGGCACTTGAAGGAATGGACGCCACCGATCAGATCGCGATTGATCGCGCGATGATTGATCTCGATGGCACAGAAAACAAAGGGCGACTGGGTGCGAACGCGATCCTTGGAGTGTCCATGGCGGTGGCGCGTGCCGGCGCGATGGAAGTCGGGTTGCCACTGTATCGCTATCTTGGCGGACCGATGGCGCGCACGCTGCCCGTGCCGATGATGAACATCCTGAATGGTGGCGCGCATGCCACCAACACCGTCGACTTTCAGGAGTTCATGATTGTGCCGGTTGGTGCTGACTCGTTTGCCGAAGCCCTGCGCATGGGATCGCAGGTGTTTCATGCGCTCAAGAAAGTGCTGGTGGCACGCAAGCTCAGCACCGGTGTCGGTGATGAAGGTGGATTCGCGCCGAATCTCGCCAGCGACGAAGACGCGCTGAAGATCATCATCGAAGCCATCGAAGCGGCAGGATTCCAACCTGGACACGATATCGCGCTCGCACTGGATGTGGCCGCGAGTGAACTCTATCGGAACGGCGAGTATCGCTTCCCCAAGAGCGGCGGCGCCGCCCGCAGTCCAAAGGCGATGGTCGATTTGTACGAGGGATGGCTTGCCGAGTATCCCATCGTGTCGATTGAAGACGGCATGGCCGAAAACGACTGGGATGGTTGGAAACAACTCACCGAGCGCATTGGTGATCGCTGTCAGTTGGTCGGTGACGACCTGTTCTGCACCAACAGCGAGATTCTCGCCAAGGGTATCGAGCAGCAGATCGCGAATGCGATTCTGATCAAGGTCAATCAGATCGGCACACTCACGGAAACGCTGGAAGCGATGGAGCTCGCGAAGGCCGCTGGCTACAACTCGATCATCTCGCATCGCTCGGGCGAAACGGAAGACACGTTCATCGCCGATCTCGCGGTCGCCACGCAAGCCGGACAAATCAAAACCGGCGCCCCCTCGCGTAGCGACCGCGTCGCGAAGTACAATCAACTGTTGCGCATCGAGGAGCAGTTGGAAGAGTATTCCGAGTTCCCCGGCGGCGCCCTGTTCGGGCTCTAACAGAGTACTGAGTACTGAGTACTGAGTACTGAGTACTTAGTACTCAGTTCTCTTTCTCCCCATGATGCGAAAAGCCGACCACCCACATCTCCGTCGCCTCGCCTGGATCGCGGGCGCCGCAGCCGTTCTCTTCTTCACCATTGAAGGTGGTGAGTACGGGACGCGCGATTTGTGGTCGCAGAAGGGTCGCCGAGCGACGCTGGATGCTGAGGTGGCGCA
>JBEBIR010000216.1:0-6260 GCA_040080315.1 Gemmatimonas sp. | reverse complement strand
GAACAGGCACTGCTCGTCATTCGCCAACTCCACCTGCCGATGGCCGCGGTGGAGGAACAGTTTCGACGCATGGTGTTCAACATCGTCGCGCGCAATCAGGACGATCACGTGAAGAACATTGCGTTCTTGATGAACAAGCAGGGAGAATGGGCGCTCGCGCCGGCGTTTGACGTGAGCTACAGCTTCAATCCGTCCGGCCGCTGGACTGCCACGCACCAGATGACCCTCAACAACAAACGGGACGGCTTCACGTTGGAGGACTTTGACGTGTGTGCGAAGTCGGCGCTGATGAAACGGGGCCGCGCCGCCACGATCATTGAGGAGGTGCAAGCGGCCGTGGCACGCTGGCCAGACTATGCGACGGACGCGGGCATTGCCGACGAATTGCGCGACCAGATGGGCGACGCATTCAGAATGTCCTTTCGCGCGCAGTGACGCAGCACGATTCGGATGAAGCCCGCTAGCCTCGCGTGCGCTCCAGTGCCGCAAGCCGCTGGTGTATCCGGCAGCAGTCGCGCACGTGGCGACTGAGCACCTCGGAGGGGGGATTGTCGAGGAGGTGGAGCTTGCGGCATCCGGGCTCGCACACGGTCACCTCAACGCCGTTGTCCTCGCATGGGACAGCGTGACACACGGCTTGTCCGAGCCGGGCGATGCTCACGACGTAGTGCTGCACGAGTTCGCGCACGCGTTGGACTTTGAGGATCGCGCATTTGATGGCACGCCGCTTCTTGCGACGCGAGCGGCGTACGGTGCGTGGGGCCGCGCCATGCAAGCGGAGTTCGCGATTCACAAATCGGCGGCGGCCGCCGGTACTCCAACCGCCATCGACGCCTATGGCGCCACGAATCCGGCGGAGTTTTTCGCCGTCTTGACTGAGCACTTCTTCGAGCGTCCTGTCGAACTTCGCAATCGCCACCCGAAGCTGTACGCGGTGCTGCGAGAGTTTTATCGGCAAGACCCCGCCGAGAGCGCCACCTAGCGAGCCTGGCAATTGAAGCCACGCCAACGTCGTCTGTTCACCATCCTCGCCGCAGTCATCGTCGGAGTGAGCTGTCACGCGCGTGACCGCGCGGACGGGTCCGTCAACAGCGGAGAGCCTGTGCTCTCGCTTGCACGCGGCGGCAACTTCAGGCGACTTTCAACGCTTCTTCGTCTGCATTGACGCCTTCTCGAGTTCCCGCGCCGGATCGACCAGCAGCCACAGCGCGGCGGCGATAAGCGCGAAGATCGCGGCGCTGCCGAGCGCGGCTCCCCATCCCACTCGATCGACGAGCAGCGGTACGAGCAACGCCCCGAAGCCACCAGCGATGTTGCCGCCCGTGTTCAGCATGCCGGTCGCCGTCGCCGCGTCACGTCCCGAAAGTGCAATGGTCGCGGTCCAGAATGGCGCCTCACTGGCCTGCTGACTGGCGAGACAGAGCGAGAGCAGCACGACGGTCGTGATGGGACTGGCGACGACGGCCGCCGCAAGGATGAATGACGCCGCCAGCACCAGGCCAGTGATCGCCGGAGCGCGATATCCCCATCGTGCTCCGACGCGTCGCACCATCCGATCGCACACGATGCCGCCAATCATCGCGCCTCCAGCGCCGGCCACCCACGGTGCCGCCGAATAGAAGCCGCTCTCCAGCAACTTCATCCCGCGATTCTCCACGAGATAGATGAAGAGCCAGTTGAAGAAGAAGTAGTACAGGAAGTTCGTGCACAGATAGCTGAGCGTGAGCAGCATGACGTCGCGGTCGCGCAGGATGCGCTTCCACGCGCCAGGCGTGGCGGCTCCGGTCGCGAATGCCGGTCGATTCGCGTCGATGATCGCAAGTTCTTCGCGGTTCACACTGGCGTGCAGGTGCGGTGTGTCGCGCACGTAGAACCACCATGCGATCGCCAGCGCGAAGGCGAGCGGCGCTGAGATCACGAACGACGCACGCCAGCCGTATTCCTGCATCAGCCACGCGATCACCGGTGGCGTGGCAGCGGCACCGAAGGTGAGCCCGACATTCGTGAGGCCGGTGGGGACGGCCCAACCGCCGGCGGGAAACCAGGCGCAGATCATCGACCCGCCCGTGACCGGATAGAGCGGCGCCTGCGCGATCCCCATCAGCGCGCGAAGCATCACCAGCGCAGCCAATGTTGCGGTCACGGACAGCAACCCCGATGCCGGCATGAGTCCGACCAGCAGGTTGAGCACGCCCCAGGCAAGCAGGCACAGCGCCATCACTCGACGGCCACCGATGCGGTCGCCGAGCACACCACCTGCGAACTGGAACGCGGCGTAGCCCCACGCGAATGCCGCCAGCACGATGCCGAATTGCGACTTCGAGAGTGCCAGGTCGCGCATCATCCCTTCGCCGGCGACCGACATGTTGGAGCGCAGGAAGTAGGCGACGAATCCGGCGGAGACGATCAGCGCGAGGATGTTCCAGCGGACGCGCGTGGCGGCAAAGGGGGGAGGGTTCATCGCGCTAATGTACGCCTCGCATGAACGAAAACGCCAACGCGATGAGAACGATCAATTCAATTCGCGCTCTGACCTTCGATGACGTGCGCTACTTGCGTGGCGGAGTGAGCAAGTCGACGCGCAACAACTGCACCGGCGATGAACCCGTATTGCGAACGGTCACCCGCTGTGCCGCCTCCACAAAGTGCTCGCCGCCGACCACCAGCGTCGTGCGACTTGAAGCAGTACGCTCGACGGTTACTGCGTGTTGTTCATGTCGACGGTGGTGGCACTCGTATCGACAAGGGGCGTCGCCGGGAAACGTCTCAGCAATCCCTCGTCGCCGACCGTCTTGAGCTCGACACGCATGTAGTCGCTTAGAGCCGGCCCCATGTTGTTCACGGCATGCGTTTCCGGCTTCGCGCGTCCCACGCGATAGCTGCGTGCTCGCACGGATGGCCGCGTGATATCGTTGGGTGGGCCATCATGATTGAACTGCACCGGATCGGCATCATTGAAGTACACGTGCAGCATGATGCCCGGTGGATGCGTGTGATCGCCGAGCCGCGCGTTCCCGGGCAGCCGGGCTCTGATGAGGCGTACGTAGGCATTCTCGAACTGCACCTTGTATACGTCAGGGTAGGCGACGAGTCCGTCCTGTGGTGTCTGCGCCTGACTGTGCGCTACGGCCGGTGCCAGCAGGATCGTGGATACGGCGAGTAGGAACGACTGCGTGAGGCGCATGGCGAAAACCTGATCAGAGAAAGTGTCACCCGTTCACAATCTGGCCACCAACAGGATCGCCTGCAGCGCCCCAGGGACAGTCGACCGGATTTCCGGGATACATCGCGCAGGGGGCTCTGCTGGTAGACTTCTTTGAGGATTCTGTTCCAAGCACTCTTAGGAATCGAGAGGTCCCAATGGCTGTCGCACCATTTACGAAGGGCGTTGTCGCAGCGTCTCTCCTCCTCGCTGCTGCGGGGTGCGGTGTTTTCGGCCCCACTGAGGGCAAGACATGTACGCTGATCGGGTGCAACAGCGGGTTGACCGTGCACCTGAACGCGAAGCCGACGGGCACCTACAAGGTGGAGGTCTTCGCTCAGTCCCCCAGCCTGCAGCCCGTGTACGCGTATGAGTGCAGCAACGCCTCGACCTGTCAGCAAGACATCTTCTTCCCCGGTCTGATCGTCAGTCATCCATACGTCCGCATCACGACAAGCAGCGGCACGAAGATCGTGGAGATCATCACGGTGAACTACGTGACGTCGCGTCCGAACGGTCCCGGCTGTGACCCCGAGTGTCGGCAAGCGACAGTGAACGTCGACATCCCGTAAATCGGCGGATCGTCGTCAAGGCGTCGCGCTACGCGCCCCCGGCAATCTTCCGCTCAACCACTGCTGCGGCGGCGCGATCTGCTTCGGTCGCTCGCGGATTGAGCGTGAGCGCCTTCTGCCAACTGGCCATCGCGCCAGTCTTGTCGCCGCTTGTCTGCTGCGCATCACCGAGCAATGCAATTGCGCGATGCGAATTCGGGAACATCTCCGTCGCGAGCTGCGCAATCGCGAGCGCGTCGGCCGCGCTACGACGGGTTATGGCCGTACCAACCAGCCCCACCACGACACCCTCGGTCGCGTTGTAGTCGGTGATCCGCCCGGATGCGCGCAGATTGCGTACCATGGTCGCGACAACCGAGCCGCTCTGCCCCTCGTCGAGCGAGTCATTCACGACAACGGCGAGCGAGGCGCGTCGCGGCGAGATGAGGAGGATGCGATCACCCTGCGACGTGGCCGCGACGGCGGTCGCCTGCCGAATGAGCGGATCGCTGAATGTCGCGATGCGCTGCCACGATGTGTCGCGACCAACTTGCAGCGCGACGAGTCCGTTGCCCTGAGCCATCACGAGCGTATTTCGGGAGGTCCACACGTGCGTGCCGCCGCCGCGGTGCACCGGCGCCAGCGTGGTGATGCGTCCGGTGCCGAGGTCGTACTTGCGAATGTCGATCGGCGTGCGCGCGTTGTCGGCCGTGGTCCTCACGTAACTGATCGCGCGTTCGCCGGGCACTTCGCGGACGACAGCGGCGATCGCGCTGTCGATGATGGTCGAGCGTTTCGTCGCCGGGTCGAACAGGACGAGTGTCCACACCCGCCCCCGGGGTTGCACCAGCACGAATCGGCCATCGCGAAGCTCGGTGTAGTAGCCGACGGTGTCGGGCGTCGGGAGCAGGCCGCGCAGTGGTGTCCCGTCACTCGAGTAGAACCAGACTCCCATCTCCTTGAACAACGTCGCGGGTTGCCAGCGCACTGCCACGAGTTCGCCGCGCGCGTTGATAGTCGGCGAGTTCTCGTTTTCTGGTGTTCGCGTCACGCGCGCTTCGACCAGTGAGCCGAGATCCATTCGGTACACGTCGCTGCGCGCGGATGAGCCCGTGTCTCGCGTTGCCGTGTAGAGAACAGCACGTCCGTCCGGCGTAAAGGCTGGCTGTGAGGGCCCGCCACTCATGGAGTCGCGCGTTATCCTGACCGGTGTCCCCGCTACGAGACGGTCGCGTTGCCATGTGAGGGAGACCGACCAGAGGCTGTTCGGGTTCTGTGCCGCAGCGGATTGAGCGACGGCGACCACGAGGGCGAGTGCGAAAGTAGTGCGAGACATTCTCGAGGGTTCCAGTCTTGTCTTCATAGAGGTCTGAGCCACAGCGAGTGAGGTGCCATCCTGCCTGACGACGCGTCAGGAATAACAAGCATGGGCTCGGGCGGTCTGTCCATAGCAGGAGGGGCACAGTTGGCCTTCTGAAAGCGATCGGTCTCTCTGCTGTCCGCGCTTTGCAGAATGCGCGCTCCGCAGGCAATTTCTTCTTGATTGCTGCAGCAGAACCAAGACTGGGTCACTCTCGCAGAAGCCCCAAGCCATGAACTCGAATCCGACCGGTCATGAACGCGCAGAGCCCATGGATACGAATCGCAATCTCGCGTCGATAAGCCCTTTCTTCATCGTGAAAGATCTGCATGCTTCGATCTTGCACTACGTTGAGCGCTTCGGCTTTCAATTGGATTTTCAGGGTCCAGCGGACGACGTGTACTATGGCCAGGTGAGCCGCGACGGCATCGGCATCATGCTCAAGGCGATCCATCCCGATGTGTTGCCGGTTCCCAACCACACGCGGCATGAATGGGCGCGGTGGGATGCGTACATCTACACCCTGGATCCCGACGTGCTGTTCGCTGAGTTCAAGCAACGCGGTGCATCGTTCGTGAAGGAGCTTTCGTTCATCGATGACGGCCTGTGGGGCTTCGAGGTGACGGACGCCGATGGATACGTGCTCGCATTCTTTCAGACGCGTGAGAGATAGGCGCCGTGCGCCTGCAGGCCATAAGTGGCCCGATGCTGAGCTTCGACAGGAGAAGAACGGCCGTCGCGTCCTGCATGTGTATCCTGGCGTCGGCCATTTGCTCACGAGAAGCCTCGCCAATCAAGAGAGCGACTTTGACCCGGACCCCGTCGCTCGGAAGAACGGCAACGCGAAGCAGTTGGAGTTTCTGCGCGGCCTGTGGTTCCGATAACGCGGGCTCCGAGGATCGGAGAAGTCGCTAACCCCAACCGCCCAGAGGAATTGCACATGAGTGCCGGAGTTCTCGGATGGATCGTTGCTGTGATAGCGGCCGCGCTCGTCGTAGGCGCCTTCGGCTCGAGGAAGAAGCCGAAGAAGTGACGATTCGGCCACTTAGCGGCGTGTCCTCCCGGCGCTCATGTCTGTGCGGCGTATCTCAGCCTCACCGCGTCCTCACCCACGGATTCCGCGCCGATCAAGCGAAGTGGCGGCCGA
>JBEBIR010000215.1:0-6288 GCA_040080315.1 Gemmatimonas sp. | reverse complement strand
CGAAACCCAGACGGTTGCCAGGCGCGGTGGCGCAACGGTTGTCGCGGGCGGGACTGCGAGGCTGGCGGTGATGGCATAGGGCGTGGTGGTGGTAGCGAGTCGGGCGAGAAACGTCGAAAGGCCGCGCGGCTCCAGGTACGTACGCATCGTACCGCGCGACGTCAGCGGCGCGTCATTTGCCCAGCGTCGCAACAGGGCGCTCCAATCGACCTCCTCCACGCGCCCTCGGCCCGTGCGCGTGATGAGCGCTTCTTTGTCGAGCAGTGCCAGCACGCGCGAGACGTAGCCCTTGTCGACCCCGGTGGCGTCGGCGATGTCGCGCACGCCGACCGGTGTCCGTCGATCGATCAGCAGTCGAACCACTCGACCAGCCTTGGCGCCGCGGAGCGTTCTGGCCGGCCGCTCCTTACGGTCGGGATCTTTCGTCGCGCCCTGAGTCTCAATGAAAAGCCCGGGCTGAGTCAGGACGAGGCGGACGTTTCCAGTGAGGTCGAGATAGCCAATTTCGTTTTGGATCAGCTTCCGGCGGGTTGCCTCGCTGAGGTAGCGGGAGACAAGCACGAGCGGTGCTGAGGCGTCGTCAAGGCGAGCGGATTCGGCGATGGCCGCGACGTCCTTTGGATCGAGTTGACGGCGGAGGAGCAGCTTGATCGTGCCATTGGACCTATCCGGTGCGACGATTCGTAAACTATTGTCGGATAGATCGTTACGAGTTTCCTTGAGCTCCGCATTCCAGCCGAACGGCAGTCGCAGCCGCAGCGATTCCACGGCCTTGGGGGCGATGTTGCCAAAAACTGCAGTGTTGTTCATCATGCGCAACAATATATATGGAGGCAATATCTCTGAGGTGGTTCCGGTGAAGTTGCCTAATTATCGGATGTTGCGCACACTGCGCAACTGTCAGGTTTAGGCAACCCGTTCGGGAGGTTTGATTTCGGCGTTCGCATCGACCATGGACTCTTGGACCAACGATTGAACAAGGAGGACACTCGTGCTTCTCACTGGTCCCGATCTCGCCGACCGCATCCGCGGCATGCTCCTATGCGTCGCGATCGGCGATGCTCTGGGCAATCGGAGCGAGTCGCGAAGTCCGCAACGTCGCTTCGAAGAGTTTGGCCACATCACCGACTACCTGCCCAATCGACACGTGCGCGGGCGTCGAGTCGGCACACCCAGTGATGACACGCAACTCACGTTCTGGACGGTGGAACACCTGCTGGAGCATGGACGTCTGGAACCCGACGCCCTGTCAACAGTGTTCGCCTCGCGACAGATCTACGGACGCGGTCGAGCAACCGGGGACTTTGTCCACGCGCGTCAAGCGGGAGCGTCGTGGCAGGACGCGGGTCAGCCAAGTGCCGGGAACGGCGCGCTGATGCGCATTGCGCCGATCGTGTTACCGCATCTGCGCGGCGACCGATCGTCACTGTCGCGTGAAACGGCGATCGCCGCCGCCATCACCCACAACGATCCACTCGCTATCGCCAGCGCCGTCGCGTGGGTCGCGCTGCTGTGGCGGCTACTCGGCGGCGATGTGCCAGACTCGCCCGTCGCATGGTTGGACGAATACATCAACGTGCTGCGACCGCTGGATCACGATCAGGAGTACGTCACGCGACTGCCCGATGGACCGCTCTGCGGCTGGCGCGGTTCGGCGTCGGCGTTGCTTGATGGGCCGGTGCGGAGTGCGCTCACCCAAGGGCTCGACGTGCGCACCGCGTGCAACTCATGGTACTCCGGCGCGTATCTGCTGGAGACGGTGCCCAGCGTGATGTACATCCTCGCGCGCCACGGTCATGAACCGGAGGTCGCGATAGAGAAGGCGGTCAACGAAACACGGGACAACGATACGGTTGCCGCGATTGTCGGCGCGGCGATGGGCGCGGCCCATGGAACGACCTGGATACCGAAGCGGTGGATTGATGGACTGCTGGGGCGTACGCAGGCGGATGACGATGGTCGGGTGTTTGAGCTGATCGATGCGGCAGTGGCGCGGTTCGTGTCCTCACAGGAGACATGACGTCGTTGTCACGAGACGGACACGCCGATTCTATGTCTCGCCTGCCGCACCGCTCACGAGTCGCTCGGCCATTTCCACGATGTCACCAGCGCGCGTCACGCGCTCGCGCCACTCCTGCGGTATTCCCTCGACGCCGTAGTACGCGCCGGCCAGCTGACCGTACACCGCCCCGGTGGTGTCTGCATCCTCGCCGAGGTTGACTGCGGCCAGCGCTCCGGTGCGAAAGTCGGTGGTGGTAGCGAACGCCCAGAGCGCGGCCTCGAGCGAACGTACGACATAGCCGTCGCCGCGGATTTCGGGCGGCGTCTTGCGAGCGTACGAGCCGCTGGCGACGGCATCGATGAGCGGATGCAACGGCGCATCGTTCCACGCCCCAGGCACGGGCGTGTAGCGCGGCGCAAGCAGTTCTTCCTTGGTGGCGCCCGTCATCGCGCCGACGATCAATCCACTGGCGAACCTGCATGCGTCGACGGCGGTGGCTGTGCCATGCGTCGTGCGCGAACTGTCGGCGGCCCGCGAAATAGCGAGTGCGGGCTCGCGATGCCAGTAGATAGGCACCGGAGCGAGACGCATGAGCGACCCGTTGCCGGCGGACTGCTCATGGGTTGGACCCCACGGCGGCGCGTCGCCGCGCTCGAATGCCTCGAGCGAATGGCGCACGATGTTACCGATGTCGAAACAACGGCCGGTGCTGGACCAGTGCCCGTGGCGAAACCAGCGCAGATAACGCGACATCTGGTCGTTCGCGTCGAACGTGCGGCGCTCGAGCAGGCTCTCGCCCAGGCAAAGCGCCATGGACGTGTCGTCCGTCCATTGCCCCGGTTCGAGGGAGAATGGACCGCCACCGATCATGTCGGTGAGCGGCGTCAGGTTGGCAGGCGAAGTGAACTCAAGCGTGGTGCCAAGCGCGTCACCGACAGCGAGGCCGAGCAGTGCGCCGATGGCGCGATCACGCGTTGATTGCTGGGTCATGTGCCTGGGCGCCAGGCGCGTACCATGTCGATCTGCGCGGCGGTTTCGGGCGAACTTTTCCCAGCGTTTCGTCGGAGCTTGTAGGGCGACATGGATTGCCAGCCGGCGCTCACGCGAACGAGCGCGTCATCGGGTGATGCTCCGTGCCGAATAAGCCAGCAACCGACGATCATGCCAGTGCGGCCAATGCCACCCCAGCAGTGGACATAGACGGAGCGGTCGGCGGTATGGTGCGCATCAATGGCATCGAGGATTCCACGCATGGCTGACTCGCTGCACGTGTCGGCGTCGCGAATCGCGTGGCGCTGATGTATGACCGTGGTGTTGCATGCGCGGGCAAGCCGGTCGAGTGACTCGGCGTAGGAATCCAGTTCGCGCGGCTCGGTAAGATCGATGAAGACCCTGATGCCAGCGTCAACCAAGGCCTGCAGCTTGGCCGTGGCTTGCGCGTCGGGAGTGTTCGATGGACTCCCGGGGTATTCGCCGGCGTACAAACGGCCGGGCGCGACACAATACGAATTGGGTATCGGAGGTTGGGTCACGAGGCGCTCGGGGTTCGCGCAGTGTTCGGCGGGCTACAAATAGTTGTCAGCACAAGCTCTATGGGCTTCCAGTCGATATTGTGATCTAACGACTCGGCGGCCCACTGTCAGACCCTCCATCCATACTCATAGTAGGCAACACAACCCGTCACCACTTCCGCTGGAGTGTGCTTGGTATTCCCCAGTCTTCACTACGCACGACTCGATGATCCTACCTATCTCGCGCATCGGCATCAGCCAGGCGGTGCTCTCCCACCGCCAGTTGGTCCGCCCTTCCCAAGCCGAGCATGGGGTACGCTGGAGTCGCTCTTTGTCCGCGTTCTGAATGGTCAGGTTTCGCCGCTGATCGAATGCGAGAAGGGGTTCATCATGCCGATGTCGCTTCGGGAGATCGGGCGGATCATTGACGAAGCCTTTCCCGATCTGGACAACATGTACGAGAGGATGGACATCATCGAGCTTCGCAACTTCCCGGAGGTACCCCGGGACGACGGCAAATGGGCGCTTGTGTGGAGACGCGGCTAGTTTCTGGCGGCTGTTAACAGCGAAAGCGCGTTGCCCGCGACTCATCACTCAAGCCCTCCAATCAATGACCATGCATATAATCGGAGTCGACTGCGCGACGGAAGCCAAGAAAGTTGGACTGGCACTTGCGACCTGGAGTCCGGGACGCACAACGATCATCAAGGCGCGAACTGGCGGTGCAAGTGACGAGCGACTCGACGAAACGATCGCCGAGTGGATACAGGCTGCGACCGGACCGGTATTGTTGGCGCTGGACGCTCCCCTCGGCTGGCCCCTGGGAATGCGTGATGCATTGGAAACCCATCGAGCCGGCGAAACGATCTGGATTGAGGACGATCTGATGTTTCGGCGCGACACCGATAGAGAGATCAAGCGAACGCTCGGAAAGACATCTCTCGATGTGGGCGCTGATCGCATTGCACGCACTGCGCACGCGGCACGGCGCCTCATCGGCCGCTTGCGACAGAAGATGACCGACCCGATTCCGCTCGCGTGGACGCCGATCGGTCTTCCCCGCTTGTCGGCCATCGAGGTGTATCCGGCCGCTACTCTCAAGGCACATGGGCTCGACGCAGCCGGATACAAGAAGCCCGACGGTGAGCGCGAGCGTCGAAAGCTCGTTAACAAGTTGAAGAAGAAACTGGCGGGGCGATTGACGCTGCAAGAGGACCAGGACGAGATGTAAAAGCAATGCGTCCGGAGGCGCTCGAGTTGGAGACGTCGGCGCGCGTGGAAGGCTGGATCTGGGCTGCGCCGCTCGCTGAGCAACCACAGCGCAAGCCGAAGTGATTGACCGCGAACGTGAACCCCTGCTGCATCCGGAGCGGTAGTACTCCCGCGCCGAGGTTCTCGCTCTGCCATCACCAGTTCCGCGCGAGTCAGGCGTGTACGCTTGGTACTTCCGTGAGGTCCCTACAGATGTGCCGATCGACGGATGCCATCAACACAATGAACTGGTTCTGCTGTACGTGGGCATTTCACCACAACGTCCGCCCACGAACGGCGCGTCGTGCCAGTCGCGGGCACCTGCACAAGCGGCTCCGCAATCACTATCGCGGCAACGCAAGTGTCTCCACGCTTCGGCTCACGCTCGGCATGCTACTCGGACAATCGCTTGGTATTTCACTGCGGCGAACGGGTCGGACTGCGCGAAGAACGTTCGGCGATGGCGAGTCGGTGCTCTCCCATTGGATGGACACCAATAACGTGGTCTGCTGGCAATCGAACGCCGGCCGCGAAGGCGAAGCAGGCAAGGACCGCCTCACAGGCAAGTTGCGGAAATTATTCCTCGCACAACTCATCCTGCGTCATGCCGGATCACGCTAACTCTCCTCCTCAATGTGAATCATCTCTTGCTCGTCCAGACGAAACATTTCGCCATCGATCACCACGACACGATCAAGTTCGCTCCAAATGGAGGCAGTCGCGTGATCGCTCGAATCCACAACCCAGCGAGAACCATCGTCGAGCACAATCACTTGGCCATCGTACTTGATGGCCTCGATGCACGCGACGCGGTGTTGTCCGAGGCTGAACATGCGCATACCCCAGCGGAACAGCGTCCGCTTCTGCTCCTCCGACATCCCGTCTACACAGAGGGTGGCACGCTCAGAATGACTAAGCATTGCAAGCGCGTCGCTTGAAGCTTCCACGCGGGTCTCTTCAATTCGGACCGGCCCGGTGCTTCCCATAGCCACGTCCGGGCTAGCCTGTCCTATCCGGCGCACGCTCACAGCGGCGGGACCCAATCGCGCAGCAATCGTTTCGAACTCCACCGCGTCTCCATCTGCGAGCGCGATAAGATCCGTCGGCGACAACTCGCTCTCATGCACGAACGCGTCCGCGCTGCCATCGACAGGCGTGACGAATCCGAATCCCTTCTCGTGATCGAACCACTTTATTCGCCCTTGCATATTGCCCTCGACAGCAATGGGTTCTCGTGGTACCACCGGCCTCGTGGAGCTGCGCGGTACGAAGTGTAATGAAAGGAAGAGATCGCAAAGACGCCATCTCAACTGCGGCACGGAGGGTGTGAGCGACTCGGCGGCGCCCGCAACGCAGTGTCCGCGGTGCGGAAGCAGCGAGATCGCGAGCACGGGGGCGCTTGAAGGGCGGCGATGTCCTTTCTGCAAACGGGAACGTTCGCGGTGGACGGGAACTCGCTGGTCCAATCGTAGGTCTCTTCCTAGAGGGCGCACGAGAACGCGTCAGCGTCGAAGCGAACTACTT
>JBEBIR010000214.1:0-6345 GCA_040080315.1 Gemmatimonas sp. | reverse complement strand
CGTGCTGAACGAATCGTCGCGCTAGTCGGTCCCACCGCAGACACCGCAGGTCATGGCAACCAAGAGGTATTCGCTCGTTCTTTTTGCGTCACTGTTCGTCGCGGCCCTCGCGACATTTCTGGTGTTTCGTTTCATCAACGCCAGTACGGCTCGCAATCAGATCGCCACGCTGCCGGTGGTTGTCGCGGCGAAGGATATCGCGGAAGGCGCCGAGATTCAGGAAGCCGATGTGCGCGTCGAGCAGTGGCCTGAACCCGTCGTGCCCGAAAACGCATTCGAGGCCACGGTGCGTATCAGCGGGCGTGTGTCGCGCGTGCCGATCTATGCCGGTGAAGCCATTGTGCCGGGACGCCTCGCACCAGAAGGCGCCACGCCTGGTCTGGAAGCGAAGATCGTCGCTGGGAAGCGCGCCATGGGCGTGCGCATCAACGACGTGTCTGGCATGAACGGCATGATCCAACCCAACAGCCGGGTGGATATTCTGCTGTCGCTGACCGGAGCCGCGGGCGAGCAGCAGGCGACCAAAGTGTTCATGGAGAACATGCGCGTGCTCGCAACCGGTCCGGATTTTACTCGCAATGCCGAGGGGCGCGTGACGCCGAGTACGGTCGTCATGATCGAGGTCACGCCCGAGGAAGCCGAATTGCTGGCGGCCGCGACTCAGCGCGGGCAGATCCAGCTGGTGCTGCGTGGATTCTCCGAGCCCAACGGCGCCGGCGCGAAGAAGTCGTCGACCAGCGGGGCCGCAGCGATGCTGCGTGACGCCGCGCCGACGACGCCCGCCAGAGTCCGTCCGGTGCCACGGCCCAGCGCGCCCGCGCCACGGGCGTCCGAAACGGTCGTGCCGTCCGCACCACCGCCAATTGCGAAGCCACCCGCGGCACCACTCCCTGACTCGCTCACGGTTCAGGTCTTTCGTGGGACCGCGCGTGTCGATCTGAAGTTGAAGAAGGACACCACAAAACGGGATACAATCCGACCATGAGACTGACGCCGACTGCTCGTCAGACTTTGGGTCGCATCGCAAGGAGAATCGCTTGACACGAACTTTCCTGAATCGCCTGCACCAGGCCGTACTCACCGCCACGATGTTGTTGACGGTCGTGTGCGCTTCCGCGCTGCGCGCGCAGACGGCCGACGCCCTGATCAAGCCGCTGTCGTTGTCGGTCGGACGGGCGTACCCGTTGCGCACCGATGTCGACGTGGCCAAGGTTTCGATCGCGCTGTCGGACATTGCCGATGTGGTGGTGATTTCAGCGCGCGAGGTCCTCATCAACGGCATGAAGCTTGGCGAGACGGACGCCATCTTGTGGTTTGTCGATGGCACGCGGGCGCATTACCGCATCACGGTGCACTCCCCGTCGGATCGCAAGCAGATCGCCATTGGTGTGAAATTCGCCGAAGTGCGTCGCGACGCGTTGCGGAATTTCGGCGTATCGGCGGTCTGGCGCGACAAGAGCACGCGCACCGGCACGGGGATTTTCAATACGGATCAGCCGATCGACCGGACGACTGGCGACGTTACGCTTCCGTCGTCGGCCAGGTTCCTCACCGTGCTCTCCGATCTGGGAACCACGAGTGTGCTGGCGTTTCTCGAGGCGGAAGAGTCGCGCGGTAACGCGCGGTTGCTGGCCGAACCCAACATCATCGCCGGCAATCTGGAGACGGCATCGTTCCTCGCCGGCGGCGAAGTGCCGGTGCCTGTGGTGCAGGGCGGCGGTGCGGGTGGCGGCGCCAACAATGGCATCACCATCCAGTATCGCGAGTTCGGCATTCGTTTGCAGTTCATGGCCGAGATCATCAGCGACAGTCTCATCAAGCTCACCTTCACCCCGGAAGTCTCGAGTCTCGATTTCTCGAATGGCGTGGTGTTGTCGGGGTTTCGCATTCCGGCGTTTCGCACACGGCGCATTACCAGCACGATCGATGTGCGGCGTGATCAAAGCTTGATCGTCTCCGGACTGTTCGCCGACGACGAGCAGCGCGTGCGAAGCGGCATCCCGCTGCTCAAGGACATTCCGATTCTTGGCGCGCTGTTCTCGAGCACATCGTTTCAGCGCAACGAATCCGAGTTGGTCGTCGTGGTCACGCCGGTGCTGATCGACCCCATGAAGCCGCGCGAGCGGGATCTCCTCCGGGCAGCACCGGACACGGCGCGACCGGCCATGGACGCGCTGAAGAAGCGATTGCCGCCGGCCAAGCAACCGTGATGTTGACACGTACGGAGCTCGCGTGAGCCGTCAGGCCCTGGTCGTTGGTGCGTCCGCTGCCGAGGACGCCGTCCTCGACGCAACCTTGCAGCGATTTGGGTACACGCGCCTGTTGCGCGCGGACTCCATGGCGCAAGCGCTGGAGCGACACGGGCGTGTGGCGGTGGATTTGCTGGTCCTGCCGCTTGATGAAGTCGATGACGCCGGACTGGCCGCGATCGACCGGACCGTATGGCGTGAGCACGAGCTGCGGGTGATTGCGACTGGCCCGGTGGCCGATCCGCGCCTGATGCTGCGCGCCATGCGTTCGGGAATTCAGGAGTTTCTGGTCCGACCGATCGTCGAGTCTGAGTGCGTGAGTGCGATCGAGCGACTCCACAAGCGCGGAGACGCCGGTGATGCGCGAGGCGAGGTCTTCGCGGTGTACAGCGCCAAGGGCGGCGTCGGGGTCAGCACGGTGGCGGTCAATCTGGCGAGTACGATTGCCACCATGCACCCGGCCTCGCGCGTGGCGGTCGCGGATATCGGTGTGCCGGGCGGCGACGCCAGCATTCTGCTGAACTTGCGTCCCGCATACACGCTGGGTGATCTGGCGTCGAAGATTGACCGACTGGACGACGAGTTGCTGAACTCCGTGCTCACGCCGGCGGGCGATGGTCTGTGGATGTTGGCCGCCACGGAACGACCCGAGGATGCCGAGCGGATTACGGCCAAGGTGATCTCGACCGTGATCGCGCAGTTGCGATCCGCGTTCGCGTTCACGGTGTTGGATTGTGAGCACCAGCTCAACGACCGCACCCTCGCCGCCCTCGACGCGTCCGATCGCATTCTGCTGCTGACCGAACTGCAGGTTCCAGCCATGCGCTCGACGCAGCGAACGCTAGGCATGTTTCGGCGATTGGGCTATCCCACGGAGAAGATCTCGGTGGTCGTCAACCGGTATCGATCGGGAGACGTGGTCTCCTCGGCGGAAGCAGCAGAAGTGTTCAAGGAGGAGATCTTCTTCAAGATCCCCAACGACTACAAGATCGTGTCGGAGGCCGGCACGGCCGGTGTGCCAGTGGAGATCAAGGATCCGAATTCGCCGTTGACGTTTGCGTATCGGCAACTGGCGCAGAAAGTGGCGGGAGGGACGATTCCCTTCGCGGCATCGCATGAGTCAACGAACGGCTCGCGAGCAGGACTGCGCGGACTGTTCGGGCGGAAGCGGAGCGGCATATGACGTTGCTGGAGCGGCTGACCGGCCGCAAGCAGACGGTGATTCCAACACCCGACGTTGTCGAGATCGATGTGCTGCCCACGGCGGGCGTGCCCGACGCGCACCGTCAATCGACGTTCTTCAGTCGACCCACGAACGACAGTGAACTGAGCGCCGTCGACCAGCTCAAAGTCGATATTCATCATCGACTGATTGCGCGCCTCGACCTTGAGGCGCTCGAGCACATGACGGACGAAGCGGAGATCACCTCGCAGATTCGACTGGCGGTGTCGGATTTTCTGCGCGGCGAAGTCACGCCGTTGTCACAGGCCGAGCGTGACGAGATCGTGGAGCATGTGGTGTGGGAAGTGGTCGGACTGGGACCCATTGAGCCGTTCTTTCGCGACCCCACCGTCTCCGATATTCTCGTCAACAACTCGCACAACATTTTTGTTGAGCGCAACGGGCGCCTGTCGCGGGTGCCGACCCAGTTTCGCAACGACGCGCATTTGCTGGCGGTGATTGACCGTATTGTCAGCCGGGTGGGTCGGCGCGTTGACGAATCGTCGCCGATGGTTGATGCGCGCCTTCCTGACGGCTCGCGCGTCAACGCCATTATCCCGCCCTTGGCGCTTGACGGACCCGTGCTGTCGATTCGTCGGTTCGGGGCTGGATTGCACATCAGTCAGTTGATCGCGCTGGGTGCGCTGACCAACGACATGCAGTTGCTGCTCTCCGGATGCGTGAAGGCGCGACTGAACATGCTGATCTCGGGCGGCACCGGCTCCGGCAAGACGACGCTGTTGAACGCGCTGAGTTCATTCATTCCGGCCAACGAACGCTTGATCTCGATCGAAGACGCGGCGGAACTCCGGTTGCAGCAGGAGCATGTGGTGCGACTGGAGACGCGACCGCCGAACGCGGAAGGACGCGGTGAAGTGGTTGCGCGCGACCTGGTGAAGAACGCCCTGCGCATGCGTCCGGATCGTATCATCGTTGGCGAAGTGCGCGCTGGCGAGGCGTTGGACATGTTGCAGGCCATGAATACCGGTCACGAGGGGTCCCTCAGCACCATTCACGCGAATTCCCCGCGGGACGCCCTGTCGCGCCTGGAAACGATGATCTTGATGGCGGGCACGCCGCTGCCCAGCCGTGCGATGCGCGAGCAGGTGGCGTCGGCGCTCGATGTGATCGTGCAGGTTCAGCGATTCTCGGATGGCACGCGACGCATTGTCAGCGTGACGGAAGTGACCGGAATGGAGGGTGAGATCGTGACGATGCAGGAGATCTTCCGGTTCAAGCGTCAGGGCATTTCCGCGGACGGCAAGAGTGTCGGGCATTTCGAGGCGACGGGCGTTCGCCCGATGTTTGTCGAGCGCCTGCGACTGGCCGGTGTGGAGTTCCCCAGCGGACTTTTCGAGTAACCGCCCATGCTCCAGTTCTTCACGCTGCTCGTCGTCTTTGTCGCCACGACCGGACTGCTGTACGGCAGCTACGTGTTCTTCAATCGCCGGACCCTGGCGGCGTCTGACGCGGTTGTCGAGCGACTGCGGGAGATGGAGCAGGCCGTGGTGGCCTCGCAGAGCATTCTGCTCGATGACACGGTGTCCGACTTGCCGGTCCTCGACCGACTGCTGGCGCCGCAGAAGTGGACCGCCACGTTGGCTGGTCGACTGCATCGTGCGGGCTCGAAGATGTCGCCCGGAAGTTTTGTGCTGCGCACTGCACTGGCTGCCGGCATTGGCTTCATCATCGGTGCCCTGCTGCAACCGGGATTGTTGCTGGCGCTGGCCAGCGCCGCGATCGGCGCCGCAGTCTGCTTTGCGTGGCTTTCGTCGCGGGAGTCCTCGCGGGCCCAGACGTTCCAGGAACAGTTACCTGACGCATTGGACATGCTGGTGAGCGCCATGAAGGCGGGGTACTCGCTGCAGGCGGGAATGAAGTTTGTTGGAGACGAGATGACCGCGCCGTTGGGTCCGGAATTCATGCGCTTCTACGAGGAGCAGCGATTGGGCGTGGAGGTGCGCACCGCGCTCCTGGCCATGCAACATCGCGTGAATGACCTGGACTTCCGTATGTTCGTGATCGCGGTGCTCATCCAACGAGAGTCCGGCGGTAACCTGAGTGAGGTGTTGGGACGTATCAGCTCACTCATGCGCGAACGCGCCGCACTCAAGGGCGAAGTCGCGTCGCTGACAGCCGAGTCGAAGATGTCCGGTCGTATTCTCTCCGTGCTGCCGGTGCTGGTATTTCTCGTCATTACCCTGATGAGTCCGGACTTCACCAAACCGATGACATCCAGTGTCGTCGGGCCGTGGATTCTGGCCGGTGCCGTGGTCTCCGTCGTGCTCGGGTATTTCGTGATGATGCGCATTGCCGACATCGAGCTCTAGCCCATGACGCAATTGCCGCAGATGCCCGCCATGACGCCGATGCTGATCGCCCTCATTGTCGTTGCCGTGGGCGCTACGGTGCTTGCCGGCCTGACGATCGCCTCGATGTTCCGTCGACGTACCGTCTTGCGACGAGCCGGCGGCGAGTCGGACGTGGTGGTCGCGACCTCCGCACCGCTGTTGGCGGAGGCGAAAGTCAGCGCACTGCCCGCAAGCTTGACCCGTCTGGTGCCGAGGGGCTCGGACACCGCAGACATCCGCACGAAGCTGGTGCAGGCAGGGATCGAATCAGCGACCGCGCCGCAGACATTCTTCCTGCTGCGGATGGTTTCGCTGACCGCGTTTCCGGCGCTCGCGTGGCTGATCGTGCCGCACGAATCGACGGTGTTGTTCTTCCTGGCGTTGGGTCTTGGGGTGTTTGCCGGTTTCATTGTGCCGCTGGCCATGCTCGATCGCATGATTCGCCTTCGTCAGGACGTGATCCGGCGTTCGGTGCCTGATGCGCTGGACCTTCTGGTGGTCTGCGTCGAAGCGGGTATTTCTC